>JABSOH010000128.1 GCA_013216065.1 Alphaproteobacteria bacterium | reverse complement strand
TGCTGAGACGTGTATTGCCGCACATTGGCGTTACAAAAACAACCGGACTCTATCACCCGAAGCCACCGATTTGATCACCAAATTGCAACAGGATGTCTCGGATAAGCAAATGGGCTCGATCATCATGGGGGACGTCAACCTCGATTCGCTGAGCGAAGAGGTCATCACCTACACCCCACAGGGTCACCTTGCGCGTTTGCCAAGTGGCGCGACTGTGCTGGATTTTGCCTTCCACATTCATACAGAGGTCGGCCTGCACTTCAAAGAAGCCTTGGTCAACCGCCAGAACGTCGTGATGGGGCATCAATTAGTCCATGGCGACGAGGTTGAGATCATCACCGATCCTGAAACTCGACCGGAAGAGTACTGGAAACGCTACGCCACCACGCAACGGGCGCTTTCAGGAATTCAACAGGCATTAAGCGCGGAAGCGCTACGCTATTTTGAGAATTTTGTGCTCGATATTGCGCGCCAACTCGATGTGGTGCTAGTGACCAAAATTGATATCAACATCATGCGCCGCGTCTTCAAGCGTTTGGGGGTGAAGGATCTGAAAAGCCTCGAAGAGGGGCTGGTCAAGGTGCAAATTCTCCCACAAGAGATTCTGCATGCTGTAAAACCGAATCTAAAAATTGATCAGTCGCGACAAAAAACTGGTAAAAATACCATCGAAACCAAAGACTTCGGTTATATCGTCCGACGTTGCCACTTTTGCCAGCCACTGCCTGGTGATCGTATGTATGGGGTCTCAGTGATCAATAAAGGCACCATTGCTCACCGCACGGATTGCCATGCATTCTCTCCGTACCTTGATACACACTGTTTTATCGAAGATGTCTCCTTGGAACGCGCCGGGATTGGTACGTATCAAGAATACCCGGTTCTACTCGACTGCACCATGACCCATCGCGCGGGCATGCTGGGTTTGATTGCCACGGCTATCGGGGATCGTGGTATCAATATTCAGGGTGTTGAGTGTATTAAACGCGATGATCGCCACTATAGTTTACGCTTTGATTTGCTGGTGCAGCACAAAAGCCAAATCGACGGCATCGAGAAAACCGTCCGTGCGCGTGCCTCGGATTCGATTGAAATTTCCCGCCCGATCCTGCCAGCAAAACTCACCGTACTCGACGAATGCGACGAGGACTAACCGCGCAATGAACGGATGAGGACGAACTGCTCAATGCTGTAGCAACGGCGGGTCTTGCCACATCTGATCAAGATCATAGAACTGGCGCATCTGCGGACTAAACAGATGCACGACAATGTCGAACACGTCGATCACTATCCATTCATCGCTACTGCCACCCTCGGGCCTGATGCCCTTAATACCCTGTAGTGCCAAAGCATCCAGAACCTGTCGGGCAAGCGCATTAACATGACGCGACGAGTTGCCAGAAGCAATCACCAGATAATCTGCCATATCATTTTTCCCAGCTAAGGTGATCGTATTGATCTCCTCAGCCTTGCCGCCAGCGAGAGTTTCAGTGATCACCGTGAGAAGCGCGCTTGTCATCGCCAGACCCTAACACAACAGCGCGGCCTGTGCAGCAGCAAGACGCGCCACGGGTACTCGGAATGCCGAACACGAGACATAGCTCAACTTCTGCTGCTCGCAGAAATGAATGGAGGCTGGATCGCCGCCGTGTTCACCACAGATACCGAGTTTGATCTCAGGACGAGTTGCGCGACCACCCTCTACTGCTAGGCGAATTAGCGCCCCCACCCCTTCAATATCCAGTACCACGAAAGGATCGCATTTGAGGATTCCGCGCTGGAGATATGCATCAAGAAATTGCGACGAATCGTCGCGCGACAAGCCAAAAGTAGTCTGGGTCAAATCGTTGGTGCCAAAGCTGAAAAAGCTCGCTTCGCGCGCAATCTGCGCTGCAGTCAAGGCAGCACGCGGCAATTCGATCATGGTGCCAACCTCATAAGCAATTACCTCACCCGTCTCTTGCTGCACCAACGTAGCGATTTCGTCGATAATCTGCTTCACTTGGCGCAACTCTTCCACCAACCCCACCAGTGGCACCATCACTTCGCAGAGAACGGCATTGCCCGTACTTTTCTTCACCTCGGCGGCGGCTTCAAAAATTGCCCGCGACTGCATCTCGACAATTTCAGGGTAGCTCAACAACAATCGGCAGCCACGATGCCCTAACATCGGATTGGCCTCGGACAGCGCAGAAATTCTCTGTTGGACCAAGGCAAGACTCGTGCCAAGCGAATCAGCAAGCAGCTGCTGCTCTTCCTCGCCGTACGGCAAAAATTCGTGCAACGGCGGATCGAGCAAACGAATCGTGACCGGAAGCCCCTGCATATGGGTAAAGATTTTCAAAAAATCCTCACGCTGCATCGGCTGAATCCGCGATAATGCACGGCGACGATCGTCGGGATTGTCCGAAATAATCATCTCGCGCATCGCAAGAATACGCTCGCCCTCGAAGAACATATGCTCAGTGCGGCACAGGCCAATGCCCTCGGCACCAAAATTTAGCGCAACCCGAATATCTTGCTCAGTTTCCGCATTAGCACGCACTTTCAGGCGGCATCTTGCACTGGCCCATTGCATCAAAATGCCAAAATGATCGCCAAGCTGAGGCTCCATCATCCGCACCTGCCCCTGCAAGATTTCACCACGACCGCCGTCGAGGGTCAACCAGTCGCCTTGGTTCAGCACGGTACCACCGAGTGTGGCCTGAGTGCCATCACGATCGATATTCAGCGCACCTACGCCCGACACACAGGGTGTACCCATACCCCGCGCCACAACTGCGGCATGACTGGTCATGCCTCCGCGCGCGGTGATAATGCCCTCGGCTGCGTGCATGCCGTGGATGTCCTCTGGCGATGTCTCGATACGCAACAGAATCACCTTTTCACCGGTCTGCGCCCAATGCTCTGCCGTATCGGCATCAAACACCACCCTACCCTGTGCAGCACCCGGCGAAGCAGGCAAACCTGAACCTAAGACTTCTTTCCCGGCAGAAGGGTCGATGATCGGATGCAATAAAGTATCCAAATCGCGCGCGTTGACCTGAAGCAGAGCCTGATCCTCGGTGATCAAACCCTCTTGACACATTTCGACCGCGATACGCACCGCAGCTTGGCTGGTGCGCTTGGCATTGCGGGTTTGCAAGATAAACAAGCGGTTACGCTCGACAGTGAATTCAATATCCTGCATGTCGTGGTAATGCGATTCTAGCACACGGCAAGTATCAACAAACTGCTGGAATACCTCAGGCATGTGCTGCTCAAGCGTCGGTGTATCCGATTCGCTTTGATCCACAATCGGACACGGCGTACGGATACCTGCCACCACGTCCTCACCTTGGGCATTGATCAAGTATTCACCGTAGAGTTGATTCTCGCCGCTTGATGGATTGCGGGTAAAGGCTACACCCGTTGCACAATCATTGCCCATATTGCCGTAGACCATCACTTGGACATTCACGGCAGTACCCCAACTTTCGGGAATGTCATGAATTTTACGATACACCCGCGCCCGCTCACTGTACCAACTTTTGAACACCGCGCCAATCGCTGCCCAGAGTTGCTCGTAAACATCGCTTGGAAATGGCTGTTCGGTTTCTTCCTTAACCAATTGTAGGTAAGTCTTGATCAGATTTCTCAACTCCGCAACCGGGATTTGATGATCCTCATCAACCTTGCAATGATGCTTAAGATCTTCAAGTGCATCTTCAAAGAGATGATGCTCGACACCAAGGACGACATTGCCGTACATCTGGATAAATCGTCGATAGGAATCATAGGCGAAGCGTGGATCACCAGAATTCCTTGCCAAAGCCTCAACGGTGACTTCATTCAAGCCCAAATTCAGTACCGTGTCCATCATGCCCGGCATCGACACCCGAGCGCCCGAGCGCACCGAGACCAGTAACGGCGCGTCCTCGCCACCAAAAACCGACCCGAAATAACCTTCTACACACTTAAGCGAAGTCAGCACCTCATCTTTCAAGGCAACCCACAACTTCCCGCCTTCTTGGTGGTATTGCTCGCAAGCAGAGGTGCTGATGGTAAACCCCGGTGGTACCGGAAGGCCAATACGACACATCTCGGCAAGATTAGCACCTTTACCGCCAAGAACCTCTCGCATCTCAGCATCGCCATCGCTTTGTTTAGCGGCAAAATTATACACGAGCCTAGACACTATTCCTCTCCTTCAATTTACCCGGAAATCAGACGATCAAAATTTGCAACACGCTTTACACAATTCACTACCGTCCGCAAAATATCGAGGCGGGCACCCTTTATCGCGATATCTTCGGTGTTGATCAAGACCAATTCAAAAAAATCATCCAGCGGTGCAGAAAGTTCTCCCAATAAAGCTAACCGTGCTGTTGCCGTTAGATCATCCTCAAGGCGTTGTCCAACCGATTGCGCCGTATCCCATAATGCGCAATCTGCTACATTCAGGTTTTCGCGTGCGACATTCAACGCCGTTACAGCACCGCTTGGTGCGCCCACCTGCCTGAGAATCCCTTGGGCACGGACATAGGTGGTCTTTAAAGACTGCCCGGCATCGGTGGAGATAAAATCATACAAAGCACGCGCAACATTGACAGTTTGTGCAATCTCACCATCCATGGCGGCGAGAGCGACACCATGATCGATGCCTTGGTCGCGCAAATGCTGCACCATGCGACCACGATAGAACTCGATGAGTTTATGATACTGTTTGGAATCATTCGAGACCCCGAATGCTGCCAAAGCACGATGCAGCAATGGCAATAAATGACCAAGCCAATCGTTCGCAACCATAATTCGTATAACACCCAGCATCGCCCGCCTAATGCCAAAGGGATCACCCGATCCCTTTGGCAAAGCATCCTTTGCAGCAAAGCCCGCGATGGTGTCGAGCTTATCCATTAAGGCCAATGCGCAACCTAGCGGACTTGAGGGGATAGAATCAGCGGGACCTTTAGGAGCGTAGTGCTCTTCAATCGCCAAAGCCTGATCTGTTGTTTCACCCTGTACCTTGGCGTAGTAAGCACCGATAACACCTTGTAATTCTGGGAATTCACCAACCATCTCGGTCACCAAATCGGCCTTGGCAAGCAATGCCAACGTGCGGCCGGACTCGATGGATAATCCCGCAGGTGCCTGAGTGAACAATGCACCCACACGCTCGGCCTTGTCGTACATTGAGCCAAGCCCTTCGACGAATCGCAAATCCTTGAGCCGTGCAGCGTGATCCTGGAGCGAAATGCGTTGGTCTTGGCTAAGGAAAAACTCGGCATC
>JABSOH010000127.1 GCA_013216065.1 Alphaproteobacteria bacterium | reverse complement strand
CATCTGAATTCTCCTTCGGTCAGTAAACCGCAGAAAATTCTGGTTTTCAATACTGCCAATTTCAGGGACGATTACCCCGCCAAAGAAGAACCGCAAAACTCTCGTTCCCTACGATAAAACCCTCTATAAACAACGACACAAAGTCGAAAATATGTTTGCGAAACTCAAAGACCGGAGACGTGTCGCAACCAGATATGACAGAAATGGGATGCATCAATCGTGAGCCATTCGTCATCGGGCTTGTCAATCAGGATTTCTAAAAGCTTTTCCCACGCGCTCCTGTCGCGCCAAACGACAGTGCGTGTTGCCCCGGTCGCCGTAATCCGGCGGCAAATCACGCCATGGCGTACCAATGCGCATGATCCGGAAAACCGCGTCGATAAAGCTGCCGGTTGTCTCTGGCTATGCCGCCCCAACTGCCCGCGCAGCCCGGTAGGCGCGATTCCAGCAATCCCCATACTTTCTCTGATCTGTCGTGTCTGCGATATCTAGCTTAGCAAAAGATAAAAATACTTTTTCAAGCCAGAGCCACCCTCTTGGCTTAAGCATTGTCTGCGCATTGCTACCATACTCGGTGGCTGTGCCGTGCTGGGTGCCGCTGGGCTTAGAGGGGGGCGATATTTTCTAGCCCTTGATCCGCGCTTGAACATTCTCGGCATCAAATGCGATGCTGGCCTGTATAATCTTCCACGCACCATCAATCGGCATTCCGGTTTGACCAGTTACGAAGTAGTCACCGGGGATATCTTTCGCGAATTGTCTACACCTTAGTGCGCATATTCTGGTCTGCATATCGCCCCAATCGTCGGAATGCAGACCTGTGCCGCCGTTTATGCACACTGAATGCTGGGAACCTGTGCGAGTCTCTGACGAGTACTCTTACCGCAGATGAATGGTGCCCCCTTTTCCTTTTCCTGCATTTCTGGACGTGGTTTATATCTGGCCTCTTACCATATTTTAGCGGTTGTTTTGGGCTTTTTATCTACTGGTTGCTTTTTGTAAAGGCTCCGTTGATTACTATATTCATCTTAGAGTTTTTCGGCGGTACAGACTTCCTTCCTTAGACGCTATATCGTGTGCTGGATGGATTGAAATATTGTTTAACGTTATAGATATTATAGGTTATAGGGTTCCAGAATTTTTTATTGTAGCGAACTATATTTTGAGTGAACATACTAACGCAAACATTTTATTTATATGAAATCGCAGTAAACGACATTTTAGCTATTTTTTAATCATTGGTTTGATAGTGGTTTTGACTTTTATGTTGGAGTTAATGTTTTTCTTGGGAATTGCGTAGTGACGCTTGCTATCGCGGAGATGACTGCTATCTTGCTCATTGGACAGGCATTTACTACGGCAATTTTCAGTTCGGGTGTGTTTGTATGTTTTATACTTAGCTTGCTATTCAAAGATAAAGTTGTGTTTGTCTTTGATAAGAAACCAGACTAACTCCACAGGTGAAGCCGTATGAACAGACTCAAGAATCAAAGATGTAGCCGCTGCGTTATGGATGCAAGTGACCCCGATATCACCTTTAACGCTAATGGCATTTGCAACCATTGTGTCGAATTTGATGGTGTCACTCGGCAGAATTGGTTCCCTAATGAGGAAGGAAAGCAACATCTGGCGAGGATTGTGGAGCGTATTAAGGTTGATGGTCAAGGCAAGGAGTATGACTGCATTATAGGCCTTTCGGGTGGTGTTGACAGTTCTTATCTTGCGCTAGAAGTGGCTGAGTGGGGTTTGCGTCCATTAGTGATTCATGTGGATGCCGGATGGAATAGTGAGTTGGCTGTGGCTAATATCGAAAAGATCGTTACACATTGCATGTTAGATTTGCATACGCATGTCGTGGACTGGGAGGAGATGCGGGATCTGCATCTCGCCTATCTACGCTCGGGCTACTCAAACCAAGATGTCCCGCAAGATCATGTATTCTTTGCCAGTTTATACCACTTCGCTACCAAAAATCGTATTCGTTACATCCTTTCGGGCGGCAATCTCGCCACTGAGGGGGTGTTTCCTACGGCTTGGCATGGCGGTAGCGCGATGGACGCGATTAATCTAAGGGCAATCAATAAAAAATTTGGCGAGCGATCACTACGCACGTATAATACGATCAGCTTTTTCGAGTACTATATTTGGTACCCATTCGTGAAGAAAATTCGGACTGTACGTCCGCTAAATTTCATGCCTTACGATAAGAAATCAGCGATAACTAATCTGGAAAGGTTAATTGGCTGGCGGTCATACGGTCGCAAGCATGGTGAATCCTTGTTCACCAAGGTGTTTCAGAATGATTATTTGCCGCGCAAATTTGGCTACGATAAGCGTCTACCGCATTTTTCTAGTCTGATTGTCTCGGAGCAAATGACACGTGAGGAGGCGATGGCGAAATTAGACGAACCACTCTATGATTCTGAGGAACTTGAGATAGACCTTAATTACTTCTGTAAGAAACTGCGCATTAGTCGCGAACAGTACGAGGATTTTATCACGGGTCGAAGCAGTCAATACACAGACTATCCGAATTGGCTTGGGCGTCATCGCTTGCTCAAGTCGATTCAGGCCAGAGTCGAGAGCTTGTTAGGTCGTCGTATCAACATCTATTCTTGAACTGTATTGCTTTCTGTCATGCTCTCAAATCAATCTGAGATCATCTATGTTCGTGCTACACAGGGTTCGCTAGGGCGAAAGATAAAAGCGGTTGGCGGGGTGTTGCCTTGCCTAAAGTTGCAGGCTCAATTTAGCGAGTTTGTTGGTGCTACACTTTTACGGAGCGCGCCAGTTTTGGCGTTCTCGTTCTGAGAAATAGCCACTGCCTGTGAGTTCTGGAGTATTGAGAAAACACATATCAAGAATACCAGGTGCCGCCCTTAGTCAACACCTTAGCCATGCTTTTGTTGGTATTGGGTCGCGGATAAAATGAGACATTGGCATCGCGCGATGCAAGTCAGCCTTGCTTTGGCCCAATTGGTTATCTTGCAGACCGTTGTGATTTCTCTATGTTGCTGTTAGGTTGCCTCAATGATAGCCTGGGTTCTCAACTGAACATGTGGCGCAAGATCGACTGCATTTGAGCAAACGCCATCCGCTTGGACTTCTTTTGAAGTGGGATATCTTAAATGGTGGACGATGGCATTCAATTATGGCGCCCGAATTCCTGGGGCGTAGTGTCTCTGATCCGCTCCTCGCAAACTGATCCATTTGTCCTTAGAGTCTGCTAATCTCACAAAAGTGTTAAGGAGCAGACAAATGAGGAAACGATTTCATGAGACCCAGATAATTGGGATATTAAAGGAACAGGATTCTGGTGCGACAGTCTCCGATATCTGCCGTTGTCACGGTATTTCGGATGGAACATTTTATGATTGGAAGAGCAAGTATGGCGGAATGGAGGTATCAGAAGCCAAACGGCTGAAGTCACTGGAAGATGAGAACCGTCGCCTGAAACGGCTGGTGGCTCATCTGTCTCTGGACAAAGTGATGCTTCAGGATGGTAAGCCCTGCTTCGCGTCGAGACATTGTGACGGCCATGCAGGAAGCGCATGAGGTGTCGAAGCGTCGCGCGTGTACGATGTTTGACTTTGTGCGTTTGTTAGCATCGTTACAACGAACGCTACAACAGAACCGTTTGCTATGAATGGCTCGGAACAAATCTATTCAATTCAATCGAGGAGGGACAAGACTACGCAACAAAATGGCTATGTAGGGCTATTGGGGCATAACTCCCGCAATGAAACTCACACAACATCAACAACAAAAAATCGCCGTATGAAAACCTGATTCTAAATCACACCAAAAAAGGGAGAATTACCCTTCCTACAATGAGTACCATTGATTAAGTAGACTCTGTTCCTTTTCTGTTTACTATTATTCTGCGGCTTGAGCAATGGGCGGCGGCGCCCACAGCGTGAGTGTTGCTGCGCATTGCGTTTTATGGAAGGTCCTTGATGTGGCAAACTCTTCCGGTGTTTGGTATCTCAACGTGGACGCCTTTCATTGTAATCAATCCTCCCAACATCTCCACGACACGTGAACCCGGCAGTGACAGGGCACATCAATTGTCGGACATTCGCGTGTGCAATCATCTTTCAGGTTGGCTGTGCGAACGCCCGTCGGCAAGGGGGTGAAGTCCAGTGACCAACGCTAATTGGCAGCCACAGGACACCAGGCCCTTCACGCACACCTTTGGGGATTTTCTTGCGTTTACAGCGATGCAGTGCCAGTCGTTTTTCATTATAGAGCCGTTCCACCACTTTGACATGTACATCAAACGCCTCCTGGCGGAGCCTGGCACCATAGCGCCGATACCTGGCCGAAAGCGCAAGCAGCCGCTCACGCAACCGGGAAGGCCTATCAGGCCTTCCTTGATAACCATCGCTTGATCTGGATATTCCAATGAGCCCACAACCACACCGCTCAGAAAACTGATCATCACGGCGCAACACCATGACAGCTTCCCGGCGGCTTGTGGGCGTGAGAAGTTTTTTGCCAGAAAACCCTTGAGACCCGCATTATCCAGCATGGTCCCGGCCAGAAGCTTCTTTCATCCTCAAGCTCCTTCGATCGTTTGACCTCAGAAACCTGCATGTGCCGCATATTTCTGAATAATCCGACAATCTAATCTTCTGTGAAACGCGATTTACGCATTGTCTGTTCTCCTTGTTGCTTTGAACATGAATAGAACAGAAACTCCTTCAAAGGGACCAGTTTTCGGGGGGCAGGTCAGCCGCTTAAGGAATGTTGCGTTAGCCCCCGAGCGATAGGCACTATCTGCCCGGACTTCTGATCCCGTGTCATGTTTGCTGATGATCTTCGGGAGGGCGAGCAGCATCTGTGATAGCACGGGCACGAATGAAACCTTAACGACGGTCAAGGGCGATGTGGCTCTTATAACCAGACACCGGAGGGGAAAACACCCTGCACAGGAAACGCACACGACGCTGGAAGATCGCCCTCGTCAAACGCTCCCAGAGAATACTCGGCGCGTCGCATCGCTAGGCTCCAGACCCGAAAAGCGCAACCGACCCAGACGATCCCGGATCAGAAATTTCATGCGTTTATCGCTCACATTGTGTTGCGTTGCCAGTTCTGAACATCAACACGGGGGTGGACGACCTCCTTGCGAGCCACGAGAATACTGCAAACTCGCGCCCCCATCACGGAATATCTCAAAGTCAACACAGGACGATCATACCTCCAGAGGATCACCCGCCGTAGATAAACCCGCCAAATGCCGTAAAAAAGCTCAAATTCTTCATCAAGTCCCCCCCTAAAAAAAGCGTTTCAAACTCAAAAATACCTCTCAGGATAATGAATCATAAATCAAACAAAAATCATGGTAAATGGAATTGTCCAAGTCATCCGTAATAGTATTATCAATTTATAATGGATTTTCTATAGACGCTGGCTTTGTGGCTAAAGCGATAGCTAAATTTTCGGGCCAAACTGTTGCAGATAAGCGTATCTACACAGATATTCGTTCTCAAATGCACCGATAAACGGCAAGACTTGCGTCTGGCAAGTGTTGGGTGGTGTTTGCAATTCTGAAAGACGCGAAGGCTCAAAATTGAGATCGATCATGGTCTGGTGAATTTATGGTGCGTGGCGATAGTCTGTGCGTGGGGGAGATCTGAGTTGGTCACATCGCGCAGTGTACAAGAGGTGTGCTTGTTTATCGTTGGCATGAGAAATATCTCTGGACAAAAAAATGACACCCA
>JABSOH010000126.1 GCA_013216065.1 Alphaproteobacteria bacterium | reverse complement strand
CGCATCAAAAAGACAAATGTTCATTCGGACCGCTGAAGCGCGTGCCCGGATCAAAATCGGCGTGGCCAATATCGCCTGTAAATATGCGCTGACTGGTCTGGATGAACACCCGAACTGCTGACGCTTGAGGTTTGAAACTCGCAAAACTAGGTGGCTGACTAGATTGCTCGAAACACTCTCAACGAATACACTTTGGATGATAATGCGAGGGTCGAGAGCAGAGTTTTTTGATCGTGAGGTTTTTTAGGGTTGAGGGTCATAAATACGCGGTTTTTTGTGCCCTCTTGTATGACACGCAGCACAACCCTAAAAATTTTCGCGGTGAGAAATTTTTTGTCTATATTTTATGCATTCTTTGCCCCGGAAAATTCAAAGGGCAGGCTTGGCCGGTGGCCTAATCAGTTTTTGCGCCAAAAATGTGCAGAACGTGAAACAGTGGGTGCTGATCTGATTTTCTGGCGGTGTCGATCACCGAGCGCGACTCGGGAAACAGGTCGAGAAACCGTTCAAAGTTGCGATGGTTTGTAAGGGATACGACGGCATCAAAGTCATTCGCTACGCCCTCGCGTTGGGATAGGGTCAAGATGTTTTCAGCAAAGAACACTTGGTTGCGCAGTTCTTTGCGTGCGGCAATTGCCACGGCGGCGAGTTCGGCAAGGCCGATGCGGTGGCGCGTGTTCAGTCCAGACCCGATATACAGCACTTGACGAAACCGACCTTCGAGGTAGAGGCCACAGCGATGAAAATCGTCCTCGAAACTGAAAAACAATGCTCGGCGCACGTTCAGCAGACTGTTTTGCCACATCAGACGGCTGAGAGTATCTCGGATCGGAGTCCCTAGTTCTTCCTCAATATAGCCTCGAGGTGTAAACTGTACCCGTTCCACGTCGTCATTGACCGTGATGTTGACTCCTGCATCGGCAAGTGCCAAGCGGATTTTATCAAAAGTTTTTTGTCGTGGATGCGCAACTTCACGCTCGATATTGTTTAGCGTCGCCAGCGAAAGTTTTGCGGCTTTGGCCATATCGTCTTGTGTAGTATCGATCAGGGCGCGCCCAGCACGGATATGTCGTGGATGCAAGGTCATCAAAATTCTCAACGATGTTATTTTGAAACATTATGTTACGCCTTATTGACAAAGCAAATCAATCTCTATGCAGCGTATCACTAGACTTATTTTAGGTTTTATACCGAAATAAGCAAGGGGTTTTGTCGGCGAATTTGGGCGCTATAACGAGCCGCACTGCGCACGGTGGCGCAGACAATGATCGGCAAGTACCAGCGCCATCATGGCCTCTCCAACAGGTACGGCGCGAATCCCCACGCAGGGATCGTGGCGACCTTTGGTCGAGATTTGGGTTGGGTTACCGTCAGAGTCGATGGTATCGAGTGGAGTGAGGATAGAGCTTGTTGGTTTGATAGCAAAACGCACCACGATCTCGTTGCCATTGCTGATGCCGCCTAATATGCCGCCAGCATG
This sequence comes from Alphaproteobacteria bacterium, assembly GCA_013216065.1. Taxonomy (GTDB): domain Bacteria; phylum Pseudomonadota; class Alphaproteobacteria; order JABSOH01; family JABSOH01; genus JABSOH01. The sequence continues at coordinate 4,297 of JABSOH010000126.1, read as the reverse complement.
GTTGCTGCGATAGTTGGGGATACCGTGGAGAATTCCAGAAATTTGATCGGCGTTATCTTCTCCGGACATTGCAACGACTTCGAGGCCAGCCCCAATTTCCACTGCCTTGACGGCGTTAATGCTCATCATGGCCTTGGCAAGGTCGGCATCAAGGCGGTCGAACACTGGCGCGCCGAGACCCGGCGGGATTCCGATGGCGCGGACTTCGACCAGCGCGCCAATGGATGATCCCGATTTGCGAATCCCATCAAGGTATTGTGCCCATTCCGCGACCACCGAAGGGTTTGGGCAGAACAGAGGGTTCTGTGCCACTGCGTCCCAATCCCGTGCGCTATTGAGTTTCTTTGTCCCCATGGCGATCATGCCACCAACGATGCGGCACTGTGGGACGTGTTGTTTGAGTACCTTGCGCGCCAAAGCACCCGCCGCGACGCGAGAGGCGGTCTCGCGTGCTGAAGCTCGCCCACCGCCGCGAGGATCGCGAATGCCGTATTTGGCGTCGTAAGTGAAATCGGCGTGTCCTGGACGATAGCGGGTGGCAATGTCGCTATAGTCTTTCGAGCGCTGATCTTGGTTTTCGATCATCAACTGGATCGGCGTACCAGTGGTTTGTCCATTGTAGACTCCAGACAGAATCCGCACCTGATCCGACTCGCGGCGTTGGGTGGTGTAGCGCGATTGTCCGGGTTTACGGCGGTCGAGATAGAGTTGAATATCGGCTTCAGACAACGCGATGCGTGGCGGCATCCCCTCGACAGTGCAGCCGATAGCAATGCCGTGACTTTCGCCCCAGGTTGTGCATTTCAATAGAGTGCAGAAGCTGCTACCGGTCATGGTTAGGCGCTCTGCGTGCTGAGGCGGTTCGAAAGCTCTTCAGCTTCCTCGGCACTGTCCCTGTCGATCATGCCGCGCATATTACTGCCGCTATCGACGTGATGCACCTCGCCAGTGACCGCGCCAGAAAGCGGTGAGAGTAAATACAGACTCGCGTTACCGACATCCTCAAGGCTGACATTGCGCTTTAAGGGTGCGTTCAATTCGTGCCAGCGCAGCATATCCCTGAACTGTCCGATGCCACTGGCCGAAAGAGTGCGCATTGGCCCGGCAGATACCGCGTTCACGCGAATGCCAGCCCCGCCCAAATCCGCCGCAAGGTAGCGCACACTGGCTTCAAGGGCGGCTTTGGCCACCCCCATGACATTATAGTTTGGGATCATCTTTTCCGCGCCGTAGTAGCTCAGCGTCAGCACCGAAGCGCCAGAGTTCATCATCGCACGTGCGGCGCGGGTAACCTCAAGCAGAGAGTACACCGAAATATCCATGGTTTGTCGAAAGTTTGCGCGGCTGGTATTGAGGTACATCCCCCGCAGTTCGCTCTTGTCCGAAAACGCAATCGCATGCACCAGAAAGTCGATCTTGCCAAAGCGGACCTCGGCGGCAGCAAAAAACTTGACAACCGAGACTGGATCACCAACATCACACGGCGCGTACCAAGCATCATCCAAGCTTGGGGCGAGTTTGGCTAAACGACCCGCCAACACCTCATTCTGGTAGCTGAGGCCGACCTCGGCTCCAGCACCGATCAGCGCACGTGCGATGCCGTAGGCAATCGAATGATCGTTGGCAACCCCCATCACGACGCCTTTTTTCCCTGCCATTACGTCGGTGCTGTTCATGAATTGGTCTCTTTCTTTGTGTTGTTATTGATGCCACCCATACCGATGCTTTTGCGTACGTCGTAGTCAAAGTCCTTTGACCACTCGTCCAGAAAAGTGTGCAAACGTCTGTCGATATGACTGGGTAATTTCACCTCGAGCGTGACGTATTGATCGCCCGCTACTCCAGTATCCTCATCTTTAAAGCCCTTGCTCTTTAGACGCAAATTGGTTCCAGAATTTGATCCAGACGGGATTTTCAACATTAAGTCTTGATATAGCCCAGGAATGCAAATTTCCGCCCCTAAAGCTGCCTCGGCAATCGTCACGGGCAGGCGCAAAAAAAAGTCGTTGTTGCTGCGCTCAGCGTACAAATCGTCGATGATGTTGATCCGCACCAGCGCATCGCCAGCACAATGGCCTCTCCCTATCATCAGCCCCATGCCTTGCAGGCGTAAGGTTTGGCCTTGACGGGTTTCCGGCGAGATTTTAACCTGTACAAGCCGCCCATCATTGAGCTTCAAGGTCTTTTTGGTGCCATTGCGTGCCTCGACAAAACCCACATCGAGCGTAAAATGACGGTCCCCACCCGCATCTTTGGCAGCATCAGAAGCCTTTTGCGTCGGGTTAGCCCGTCGGTTCAGATGCTGCTGAACCATATTCTCGAAGCTGCCAAAAAAGGCGTCTTTAAAGAAGGATCCTAAGCCCTTTTTAGGCTTCTTGGGTGCGGCGGTCGGTGTTGGCGGTGTTGGCGGTGTTGGTTTGTCCTGATGTCCTTGCGCACGGCCATTGCCCACATCCACGGTATCTTCTGGGAACGGTGCGTTGTTGGGTGGCTTTGCTTTGCTTGGCTTTGAGGGTGGCTTGGCACCAGCGCGGTGCAACTCTTCGGAAAAATTCGTACTCTTGGGAATCGTCTGGTTTTTGTCCTGACGACGTTTCAAGCAGGCATGATACGCTTTCACGATATTGCAAAACTCGTGCTCAATCACCGTGTCTCCCGGATGCAGGTCGGGATGATACAGCTTCGCCTTCGCGCGAAAAGCACGCTTTATTTCGGCTTCGCTGGCGGCTTTGGTGATGCCGAGAATTTCGTGGGGATCGCGCATCCCGTTCCTCGTGAGCAAAGCAAAAACACGCCCTACCACCGATAAAGCATCCCTGATCGGCTGGCTCTTAGTGTAAATTTGAATCGCAAAAAAGCTAGCCTACAATCTTCCAACTGCCATCTGGTTGGCGACAGGCAGTGCCGTAACCAAGCTCGGTCTGACCAGCAACCTCAATCTCTTGCTGAAATTCGCGACAATAATCGCCGCTTTTGGTCTGATATGTCTTGATTGGAACTGTGGTGGCACCAACCGACTTGTTGGGGTCGCGCCAGTTGTTGGCCTGTCCATCGCGATTGAATTCTAACGTGTGCGAGACCTGCTGTTCGATCTTCTGCTTTGATGCCCGATCGAGTTGAGAGCCCAGATGTCCGCCGAGCATCGCGCCGGTAATTGTCCCGAGTCCGATGGCAACAAGCTGGCCATTGCCGTCACCGACATGCGAACCCAGCAGTCCGCCAATAGCGCCGCCAGCGAGTGTACCAACGTCTTTGTTTGTCTGGCATCCGGCCAGCGCGGTCCCGACAATCAGGGTGCCGGTGAGCAGAAGAGTTTTTGGTGCGATACTCATGGGGGACTCCTAATGATGATTGTCCATGTATGTAATGTCTGTAATTGACTTTGCTTAATCTTGAACTGTGTAAAATCGTTGAATACCCAGCGGTTTTTGAACGCGTTATAGATGATCGTCAGTAATTTTCATGCTGTTGCAATGATAGTCTTGCCTAAGCCTCGGTGTTCCTTGAAGTGCCGATAAAAGCTGTTGAGACAGTCAGAGTAGCGAATCGCGATCAGTGTGCATTGTACCAGCGTCGTGCGTATGAGTTTGTTGCCTCGTTTGGTGATGCGTTCCCCGATTGTCGGTTTGATTCGCGGTACAATCCTGATACAGGCTGCGAACTTGTCGGTACTGGCAAAGCTACTCACAATGCCGATACTCTTGATGCGGGTCAGCTTGTCAAAGCCATCCATTTTCCCAGTCGCTGCTTTAATAGCACTATCCAGCTTTGTGAGTGCGATCGTTGGGTTCAGGGTCTGCTCGCGCAACGCATCAAGATCAACGCATTCAAGCAGTGTGAACTGGCTAGAGTCAAGCGCAAATAGTTTCTTCTGGCTCGCCAAACCTTCCTTTTTGAACTTTGTTCCTCGGCGATTATAGAGAGCGTGGATCCTGTTCAACAATAACGCGCAGCTCCTCACAAAACTGTCATGGGTCTGAACCAGAGACACTAGTTCGGCCTCAGCCACAGATTTCAAATGCGTCTCTGGCAACATGTCTTTGAAAAGAAAGAATGCCGAAGTGTGGGCGTCGTTGTGATCCGTCTTTTTTACCGATTGGCGAATCACCTGGAACTGACCCGGGTTCACTACCACAATCCGGCCAATACACGGGCAAACTTCATCACAGAACCAGGCCACATCACTCATCGCCAAGCATCAAAGTTCAGGCAAAGCCGTTCAACACTAGCCGCTGACCCGTCCGCATCAAGACGACAAGTCGTAAAAGAATTCGTATGGATGTCGATTCCAATATAT
>JABSOH010000125.1 GCA_013216065.1 Alphaproteobacteria bacterium | reverse complement strand
GCAATGAAACTCTCACAACATCAACTACAAAAAATCGCCGCATGAAAACCTGATTCTAAATCACACCAAAAAAGGGAGGATTATCATGTTCTGCAACGCCGAATGCCAAAATTCTGCACTTGCGAAACACGAAGCAGATGAGGCATACTGCAACACAATTAAAGAGAGAAACAGCCATATGAAAACAAAAACGATACACCTTGGCAAGGCCGCTGAACTGTCTAAAAATTGTTTCTTCTCATAAAGGGTACAAAAATTTTAATTTGGTAACGTGTAATTAAAGAAAAGAGGGCTTGTCATGCACGAAACACTAGAGAAAAAATACTCGCTTGGAACGCGGGCACTGAACGTTGAAGGCCTGACTAGCAAAAAAGTCTTACTTGATACAAACGCTATTGAGAGGGGTCATAAATTTGCTCATGAAAAATTTGATTCTGAAGACATGGAAGGCGCGATAAAAATCGATAATGATTTTAAGGAAATATGCAATGATCACTTTAGCTCAGTAGTCAATAAATATGCCAGCGCCCTAGAATTTGATGGGTATGGCGGAAAGAATGGCGAAAGCTTAAAAGCTATAAATAATGATTTGGAGAGTATTAAAAATAAATTCAATTCTAGCTTGCAAGAGCTAAAAGAAAGAAATGATCTTAACGTAAAAACGGCAGCGTATTCAGCCAATAAAGAGAAAACTAATTATTTATATTTTAGAGTCACGCATAATCTTAGGTGTCGTGACGCTGAATACAGCGTAGGAGTTAAAAGGTATTTTTATATATTAGTTATTTTTATTTTAGAATTTGCGATTAATTCCTATGGGATCGGCACTGTTTCAAGCGGTGGCTTAATAACGGGAATTATAACTTCCGCACTAACAGCATCTTTCATCATTATGTCTGGCGCTATTTTCGGCATTCTTTTTTGTTTCTATGCATACAAAGCACAGAATAGTCTTGGCAAATTCTTAAAGTATTTCTGCCTTACACCAGCAATGTTGATAACTCCAATGTTTGCAGCATTTATTGCTATATATGCTAGCCTTAATATGGTTATATTAGATCAAAATATTACACAAAGCGAAAGCGACGCTCTACACTACGCCCAAACAGCCATATTACGTATTTTTCAAGACCTGACAGGAGTTTTGAGTGACATATCGTCCTTACAGGCGGCAGTGTGGATTCTGGTCGTATCTACAATATTCTTCATTGTTGCGGTTTATAAAGGGTATAGTTGGAATGATGTTTATCCTTTTTACGCCAAATACGATAAAAAACGCGTTGCCGCCGGTGCAAAATTAGAGGGGGCGGCAGATAAGTATAAAAATGACCTTATCGCTCTCCGAGAAAGCATTAATAATAGCTTTAAAGATTTAAAAACAAATCTTGACCTTACGCTTGATAATGCTAGGATTGAAAATGACGATGTTGCTAGAGTTAAGAATGAAATCAATCTTATTAAAGATATGGTGAATGAAGTTTACGATCAATGTAGGCAAGCTCTCTACGGCGCAATTGCTGAGGTGAGAGCTGATGGAAAGAATTTTAACAAAGGTGTAAAAATTTCTCTAGAAATAAATGAAGGAGTAGAAAAAATCTTTAAAAAATATATTAACAATACAGATGAAATGAAAACAACTTATAACACAGTAATGAAAAATTTAAACAGTACTCAAGATAAAATACTAGAAAATCTAAAGAAAAAAATTGATGGCCTGAACGCCAAAATTATACAGCTCAATAAGCTAGCAGCGGATGATCTTAAAAAAGAGAAAAGTGAAATGGACAGCATATCTAATGCAATTGGAGATGAATGAGGTGAGTGAAAATTCTAATGAAACCCAAGATATGGAGACTGATGAAGCATCTAATAAAATTCAAAATATAGACTACATTTGGCGAGATTTTAATGAGCTTTATCAACTCTCAAATTGAACAAAAAGAATCGATAAAATATATACAATTTACATCATCATTCTACTTGGTGTCATTTTTATGCTCGTAGTTTTAGTTTTTATATTCAAGCCTCTAGATTTGGATAGGACATCTCTATGCCCTGAAGCGATGCATATTCCTAAAAACCATATTATTATTGTTGACAAGACCGATGTCTGGGGCGAGAGTTCAAGTAGTCTTCTTGAGAGGAAGCTCTTGGAAATAATGGACGCCATAGCTATGCATGAAAAAATTACTGTTTATACATTAAGCGAAAACATTGGCGAATCTAAGAGCCCGCTTTTTGTCCTATGCAGTCCAGGAAAACCAGAGGAAGTGAATATGCTGCATACTGGCACTGAGTTTGCTCGGAAGGAATATGTTAGAAAGTTTGCCACACCCTTGAAGAACTTAGCCTATCGATTAAAACAACCAAAAAATGCTTCGCAAACACCTATAGTCCAAGTGCTTGCCAAAATTGTAAAAAACGAGATGTCTAATTCACAAACAAACACCTTTGTATTTTTCTCAGATATGCGGCAAAACTCCAACCTTTACAGCGTCTTTCATCGGAGTCGTCAAAGTGAGCAAGATTTAACTAACGCTTTTCGTGCAGAGGGAGTTAATCTTAGTGGTTATGAGGTTGAAGTAAACTTTATTGCTCCAGCTAAAGTACAATGGCCTAAAGAAAAAGATTTGAGAGACCTATGGGCAAAGTCAATTGAGGCGCTTGGTGGCTCTATGAGATGGGAAAGCCTTTAGGTAGGTTTAGATGAGGTTGCTTCATCATTATTTTAGGCACGGACGCTCGTGGTGTATAGAACTTGTTGTCCATACTTCAGATAAAGACGATAAATTCATCGAGAAGAATAAAATACATAAGTCAGTTGTGGCTGTTATAAAACCAAGAGAAAGTCGCATTTTTTCATTTCTTTTGCAGCAACACGTATTCGGCAACAAGGGATATTACAATTTGGCCGACAAAAGTAGGATCATGTCATATAGGAAAAGTGAGGTCATACACCACGGTTTTCTAGATTGGGTACTAAAGTTCTTTGGCACTCGAAGAATACGACTTTATCAGGTTAGAGACCCATTTTATCTTGAAGGGAGTTTGACTCAAATTCAAGAACTAGAGTCCCAAGCGAAAGACTTTGTTCGGCAGTTCAATAACAGACTGATTCCCTGGATAAAACAGAAAAATAATTTGATCATTTGAATCTGCGATTATTTGTGGGTGAATAGACATCATTTCAACTTTTTCAAGACCTGATCGATGACGAAATTTTGTTCTCTGATAGGTTCTTTGGTGATATCGTAGTTTAGTTCAATCTCACCCCAGAATGATTTTTGACTGCTTAGCTCATGGCATATATCGACAGGCGTCTTGCCGCCAAGAGATAAGTAAGGGCGATACCAAATTGTAAAAATATTGCCATTCATTCAATCAGTCTTGCAAATTTCGCTATAGACCTGGATATTGGTATCGGCACCGAAAGACCTAGCCATAATCACGAGTCGATTTTGTCCTCTAGTCTGTGTGCATTAAATGTAAAGCACAAGATTTGATCTGACATTTCTGCTCTAATAGAGCGCAACTTAAGGAGTGCTGATTAATAACAAGTATTCAGGAAAAGATTATTAAACCGAAGCTGGGATTGCTTGAGTTGGCAAAACAACTTGTCAGTGTATCGCAGACGTGCAATGTGATGGGCTGCAGTCGGGGTAGCTTCTGTCGTTTTAAGGAACTTTACGATCAAGGCAGAGCCAAGGCGCTGATGGACATTAGTCGCAAGAAGCCTATTCTGAAGAATCGTGTTCCGGAATATGTCGAAGAAGCGGTTGTTGAGTTGGCGATTGACAACCCGGCTCTGGGTCAGAAACGAGTGTTCTGGAAGTTGCAGCAAAAGAGGATCATGGTGTCTTCCTCCAGCGTCCGGTCGGTTTTGGTGGCGCAACGAACTGGAGACCATGAAAAAGCGTCTCAAAGCACTGGAGGCCCACTCGGCTCAGGAAAGGCATCCTGCTGACGGAAGAACAGAAGGCTGCTCTTGAAAAGGAGAAGCAACAAAAGGGAGCACATGGCAAGATCGAAAGCCATCATCCCGGCTTGCTGGGCGGCCAGGACGCGTGTTACGTCGGCACGATGAAGGGTGTGAGCGGATTTATCAGCAGACTTTTGTTGATACCTATGCCCGTGTAGCGATCTGCAAACTCTATACAGAGAAGACGGCGATCACGGCAGCTGACCTATTGAACGATCGCGTTCTCCCGTTCTATGCGGACACGGTATCGACTTATTGCGCATCCTGACTGGGCACGGAATATTGCGGCAAGGTCGAAAACCACACTTACCAACTCTATCTAGCGGTGGAGGACACACCAAAACCAAAGCCCATTCTCTGCAGACAAATAGCATCTGTGAACGTTTCCACCGCACCATCAAAGAGGAGTCCTTTGATATCGCCTTCCGTAAAAAAATCCACCGTTCAGTCGAGGAATGACAGTCTGGAGTTTTGCAGATCAGTGCAATCGCGACACCCAGACCAATAATACCTGGCTGAAAAGCTTCGAGCCTGCTCGTGATGAGTCTTTCCCATCCTGTCACTTGGGCATGGGCAGAAGCCCATCAAGATTAAGGTAGCGCCAGTTGTGATTGCGGTTGTAAGCAGTTTTTCATGGGGATTTCCCCTATCGTGTCATTAAATAAATGTTCATCAAGGAAATCGTGCAGGTCATCAGGCCAAGTAAGGAAAGCCAGAAACAGTAACGCTTGAAAGTCTGGCATCAGACGCTCAACGATCTCGCCACTCTCGCGCATCTTCGCTTTGCGATACTGCTTTCCGCAGCTTGTCCTGAACCCCTTTGCAAATTCGACAAGAATTTCAGCATAGGGCTTGCCGTTCTTTTTTACCTTGAACTCCGGTGGATTGAGGATTGTTGCAATTTCATTGTGAATATTCATTTGCACCCCCCTACAATCGCGCTTGTTCAAGCGCGGCAAAGTAGCTATCCCGCAAGACTTTTAGCCGGTGCCGCGTCATGAAACTGAATTTTGTGTGCTCAATGCCTTCAGCTAAAGTCAGCTTCCTGCGTCGCAGATCAATCAAGTCCTGCCCAAACGTCGCGCTGGCAGGTTTGGGAAGATGGATCTGTGCAAAGACATTCTGGCAATGATCGGTAAACAGCGTTTCTTCATCGATAGGTTTGCCGCTGATGAACAGGCTGCCGTAAAATTCGTTATGCCAAACCACCAGTTGGACATTGGAGCAGTGGTTGGAAATTCCAATAAAGCCACCAAGCGTATCAGCCATACTGTCGCCACCAGTAAGTAGCGTATGAATGAAAACCTGATGACCCATTTCTTCGAGCAGGCCAACAATCTTGTTGCTCAGCAGATAATCGCAAACAGCAATATCAATGCAATGCGCTTTCTGATCTTTGCTGATGAAATATTCAGCGAGGATTGTTGCAACGAAGCTTTTACCAACGCCGCCCTTGCCCTGGGGAATGAGGCGGATATTACTCATCTTCAATCTCGACTTTGGGCATACTGAAGCCGCCACTGGAAACACCAGCGGTAGCATGCATAACCCTCATGGACGCCTGCGAGTACAAGCATGTGTTTTGGGGCTGGTGTTTCTGAAATACATTTCTGATGCCTTCGATGGAGTATGAAAAACTCAAAGCTGATGAAGATGCGGACGAGGAAGATGCCGAAGAGTATTTGGCAGAGTACACCTTTTGGGTACCTAGAGAAGCGCGTTAGGCTACTTACAGTCTAATACCAAACAGCCCATCATCGGCAAGCTGGTTAATGACGCGATGCTGGCGATTGAGAAGTCCAATGTCAGTCTAAAAGGCGTTTTGCCCACCAACTTCGCACGCGAAGCC
>JABSOH010000124.1 GCA_013216065.1 Alphaproteobacteria bacterium | reverse complement strand
CAAGACGAATGAAACAGAAATGATCGCTGACTTCGACTAGGGAAATCAGGGGTGTTTTCAGGCGTTGGTTGTGCAATTTACTGAACCAACTGCGTGCGAGGCCTTCGTCCTTGAAACAGAGTTGGAGTTGATCGGGGCCTTGCCAGTAAACGCAGAATCCATTGCGGTGAGTGTATGAGACATTGGGACAGTCTGCATCAAAGTAGGTTTTAAACCAATTTTTAAAAGCTGGGTCGACTTGATTGCCACGCAAAGTGATCAAGAAACGTGGGGTAGGAACCGATAAAGTGACTCCGTCGACCTGATGCTGACGATCCGTCAAGGGTAAAGTTATCTCGGGCGGTGGCATGGTTGTTGGGGTATCGCACGGCAGGTCTCGCGGCGGCATAGTCTCAGGCAGGGCCTTACTCCCCTCCTTGTCGTAGAATACTGCATCGCAAATCGTCATGGCTGTGGTAGTCTTGGTCTTGGGATCGACAGCGTACGCAGTTTGCCCTATCCGCGAACGTCCAGAGCGAATCATCGCTAGTGCAATCGGTTGCTTGAGAATTGGCGAATAGTAACTTGACGTGATATGTCCCAAAGCTGTCATCGGCGCGTGTACCGTGCTGCTTTCGATTAAGTGGCTGCCTTCGGGTAGTACGGTTTTTCCATCGACGGTGGCAAGGCCAACGAGTTGTTTACGATCTTCGCGCGCGCTATCGCTACGCCGTAAGGAACGCTTACCCAGAAAGTCTGTTTTTTTCTGCGATATCACCCAATCAAGACCAGCATCGCTTGGGGTCACGGTGCCATCGGTGTCTTGCCCGACGATGATAAAGCCCTTTTCAGCGCGCAGCAGGTGCATACTCTCGGTGCCGTAGGGCGTTAAATCGTGGGGTTTCCCCGCTACAATCAGCGCCTTCCACAATGCGTAGCCAAAGCGAGCTGGAACGTTGATTTCAAAAGCCACTTCGCCCGTGAAGCTGATTCGAAAAATACGCGCCGGGATGCCGGCAATATTAGCCTTGGTATAGGCCATGAACGGTAGGGATTCGGCATCAATGGCGGTATCAGTCAAGGGCTGCAAAATCTCGCGTGCCTTGGGGCCGTTCAAGGCTACCACCGCCCATTGATCGGTCACCGAGGTTGTGTGTACCTGCCAGTCGTGCCATTCGGTTTGCAGCATCTCTTCGATCCAGCCCATGACACCAGCCGCACCGCCAGTGGTAGTGGTCATGTGGTAATGGTGCGTGTCAAGGCGGGTGGTGACACCGTCGTCAAAGATCATGCCGTGTTCGTTTAACATCACACCATAGCGGCAATGTCCAACCGCCAACTTATCCCAAGCGTTAGTGTACAACATGTTCAATAGCTTGACGCAGTCAGAGCCTTGAAGGTCGATTTTGCCCAAAGTCGAGCCGTCAAAAATGCCGCAGGTGGTACGCACGGCGCGAGATTCGCGTTGCACGGCGGCGTACATATCTTCGCCGCCGCGCGGGTAGTAGCGCGCGCGTTTCCAGTCGCCAACGTCTTCGAATACAGCACCGAGATCAACGTGCCAAGCGTGCATGGGAGTAGGGCGTTCCTGCTCGAACAGGTGCTTACGTGATGCACCACCCAAAACGCCGAAGGAAACCGGAGTGTACGGCGGGCGATATGTGGTGACACCAATTTCCGGGATAGTTTTATCGGCGCTATCGGCAAGAATACCGATAGCGTTCATGTTGCCGAGTTTGCCCTGATCAATGCCCATGCCTGTTGTGGTGTAGCGTTTCACCAATTCGATACTGCGGAAGCCTTCGCGTTGTGCCAACGCCAGATCACTCGCGGTGGAATCGTTCTGAATATCGACAAAGCGCTTGGTTCCCAATGGTGCATGCTTGTCTTTGGGGATAAGAAACATGGGCTGCAAGGTCTGCTCATGATCGGTGTTTGGGGCGTGAATCGTAGGCTTGGGCGGCTTTGCGGACTCAAGACCCAGTGCAGTTGCCACTGCAATTCCAGCTTCGTGCCCTGACTTTAGACATTCGGACAAAGTAATATCACCGTTGCAACTGCCTGCCGCGATGGTCGTGCACGAGATTGTATCCGGAACGTAACCCTGTAGATCATCGCGAAAACGCAGAGTACCCTTAGCCTGTGACCACAAATGCACCGTTGGTGTCCAGCCGCTCGAAACCGCCAACACGTCGGCGGGGATCACGCGGCGTGAATGCCAGTCCAGTGAACCGTCGGGGTTCATCTGGCAGCTGTGGGCTTCGCGCGCCTGCGTGCTGCCTAAAACGCTGGTGATGGCGCCGTTCATCTGCACGACCACGCCGCGTTGCAGTGCTAGCCGTGCGTCAAGGCTTTTGGTGGTAGTCCGACAATCGACGATTTGGACATTGCAACCGATCCGCACTAGATCAAGCGCGGTGCGATAGGCCGAATCGTTGTTGGTGAATAGGCATATCGAACGCCCCGGGTTTACGGCATAATGGTTGACGTAGCCGCGTAAGGCACTCGAGGTCATTATGCCTGGACGATCATTGTTGCCGAATACGGGGCCACGTTCGATAGCCCCCGTCGCCAGTACGACTTGCTTGGCGCGAATTCGCCACAGAACTTGGCGCAATTTCTGTCCACCCGGTTTGCGATTCTCGTTGAGGCGTTGCGCGCCAACGAGGTAATTCTGGTGACCGTAATAGGTGATGGTGGTGGCGGGTAGAATACGAACGTTGGACATACTACGCAATTCTGCCAAGGTGTGATCGACCCATTCCTTGGGGTTGAGTTCATCGATTCGTACCGCAATCTCTTCGTCAGCAACTGTTGCTGCCGGTTCGTTCAGCAAACTGCCACCCAAGGTGGTGCGCTCGTCGGCCAGTGTGACTTTTGCCCCCATCCTCGCCGCCGCCAAAGCCGCCGAGAGACCTGCCGTCCCAGCACCGATCACCAGCATATCGGTGTGTTCGTGGACGTGGGTGTAATGATCCGGATCAGGCTGTTGCGAAGCAACACCGAGACCAGCAGAGCGCCGAATCCATTTTTCGTAGTGCATCCACCAATCTTTCGGCCACATGAATGTCTTGTAATAAAATCCGGCTGGTAGCATGGCAGCAAACATCTGGTTTACCGACAGTAGGTCAAAGTGTACGTTCGGCCAGCAGTTCTGCGACCTGGCTTCGAGTCCATCGTACAGAGGCAGCATGGTGGCGAGAATATTGGGTTGGCTGAAGGCGCCGGATTCGAGTTGCACCATGGCGCTGGGTTCTTCGGGACCATTAGTCATTACTCCGCGCGGACGGTGGTATTTGAGGCTTCGCCCGACTAAGCGCACGCCGTTGGCTAGCAAAGCCGAGGCAAGGCTATCGCCTGAGAATCCTTCGTAATCGTGTCCGTTAAAGCGGAACGAAAGACTCTGATCACGATCCAGATGGCCGCCTTTGGCTGAGCGCATAAGTTGCATTAGTTAAGTATCCTCAGGGAGGGAAGGTCTCGGCGCGCCGGGAACATAGGTTGTGGCGATGGCATCCGAGGCGGTATTGCGCAGGACATTGAACCAACGCCTGCAGCCAAAGGCATGCATCCAGCGTTCTCGGTACCAACCTTTCACATTGTTGCGGTAGAACACGTACTGTCCCCATTCTGTATCGTCGACGGTTTCGGGGTCTTCTGGGCGGACGATGTGCGCTTCACCGTGGGTTGAGAACTCGGATTGGTCGCGAGCACCACACCATGGGCAGTCAATGATGAACATTGGGGATACGCCTTACTTAATTCAGGGGTTAATGCATGACGGCTGCGGCTTCATTGATCAGTGCGCCAGTGGTAAAGCGGTCCATGCCGAAGGGTACGGCGATCTTGTGCATTTCTCCAGCCGCGATCGAGTGCGCAAAAACATGCCCAGAACCCGGCGTGGCCTTGAAGCCACCCGTACCCCAACCGCAGTTGAAGTACAGGTTCTCGATCGGGGTTTTGGTTATGATCGGACTGCGATCCTTGGTGATATCGACGATTCCGGCCCATTGGCGCAACATGCGCAGACGCGAAACGAAAGGATACAATTCGATCAGTGGCGAGATGGTGCAGTCGGTCAAGTCGAACGACCCGCGTTGGGTGTAGGAAACGTAATTGTCCGAACCTGCGCCGATCACCAGTTCACCTTTGTCGGACTGGCTCATATAAACGTGGACGCTGTTGGACATCACGACGGTATTAAAGCACGGTTTCACGGGTTCAGAAACGAAGGCTTGTAGTGGCATGCTTTCGAGCGGCATTTTGAAGCCAGCCATTTCCGCCAGCACCGACGAGTGACCCGCCGCAACTACGCCGACTTTACTCGCTCGAATCACGCCCTTGACGGTCTTGACACCTTTGACCACACCGTTCTTGATCATAAAGCCTGTCACGCCGCAATTCTCGATGATATCGACCCCCATTTGATCTGCGGCGCGGGCGTAGCCCCACGCCAGCGCGTTGTGGTGGGCATTGCCAGCGCGCGGCTGATACAGGCCGCCCAGCACGGGATAACGTCCATGCATGTTCAATAGAGGAACTTTTTCTTGAATCTCTTCCGGGCCGAGCAGATGGGACTCGATGCCGTTCAAGTGCAGGGCGTGGAAATGCCGTGCTGCAACCTGTTGATCGTGTACATTGTGCGAAAGCATCAAAACGCCGCGCGGGCTGAACATCACATTATAATTGATGTCTTGCGAGAGTCCTTCCCAAAGCTGGTGGGCATGGCCGTAGAGTTTCGCGCTTTCGTCGCAGAGATAATTCGAACGGATGATGGTGGTGTTACGTGCGGTGTTGCCTCCGGCGAGCCAGCCCTTTTCCAAAACCGCGATTCGTCCGACGTTGGTTTCTTTGGCAAGATAATACGCCGTCGCCAGTCCATGCCCGCCACCGCCGACGATGATCACGTCGTACTCTGCTTGTGGCTCCGGGCTGCGCCAAGCTGCTTGCCAGCCCGTATGTTTCTGCATTGCTTGGTGTGCTAGTGAAAAAATCGAATACTTCTGCGGGGGTTTCTTCCCGACACGATTCGGCTTAGCACTCATCCTCTATTCTCCCGACTACGATACCAAGGCCTGTACGTAAATACTATATCTGTACAGCCAATCCAACAGAAGACCCACAGGATGAAATATTTTTCTGTGCAAGAGGATAAAGCCCCCCAAGTTAGTGTATCATTTGCCGGGTTTCCAGACCCGATTTCAGCGAGCCGCTAAAGAACGTACCAAGATCTTCGTGGTTGATCGGCGTTTTCGAGGTGTCTGGCAACAGGCTTTGTTCCGAAACATAGGCAATATACATATGTTGCTCGGCATTTTCTGCCAACAGATGATAGAATGGTTGGTCTTTGCGTGGGCGTATTTCGGCAGGGATGCTTTCGTACCATTCTTCACTGTTGTTGAAATGAGGATCGACATCGAAAATAATACCTCGGAACGGGGAAACCCGGTGTTTCACCTGTGCCCCCAGTGGGAACTTTGCAGTGTGCATCGGGATGTCAGAGGTAGCGGATTGCGCACAAGGCTCAGTTGGATCGCGGGATTTGTCCCGAGATTCCGTGGTCGCATCGAAAAGCTCGGGATTGGTCTGCGTATGGTACGCGTTCGAGGCGCGGTATCTTGGAGTATCGGGTTTTTCTTTCTCCACAGTGGTCTCCTTACAGATTTAAGAATTTGGTCAAGAACGTCTTCCCAAGAACTCTCTCTACCCGTTCAATATGGGAAGTGTGGAGGTTTCTGTCAAGTTTTGCCGTGATTCACGGTTCAAAAGCCTGATGAAATGGGTTAGTGATGCGTCGTTATTCCAGATTTTGGAGCGCGTGCGATGAGCAAAAACCAATATGTCTACTTTATGCAGAACCTGAAAAAGATCT
>JABSOH010000123.1 GCA_013216065.1 Alphaproteobacteria bacterium | reverse complement strand
GCACCTGAAACGTTGGCTGCAACAGGATACGCCAAAAACTCTGCATCGCCGCTATACACATCAGATGCATCGCACTAGGGCTCAATATCTCGTGACTACACTATACTAGACTACATGAAAAATGGGTTCTTAAAGGTGCCATACCTCTATACTTAGTGCATGGAGGCCATCGACAAGTTCTGCAGCGAGGGCTTTGTAGACCAAGCGTTGTTGCGCGACGCGGTTTTTGCCGTTGAATTGTGTGCTGGTGATCACGAGGTGAAAGTGCGAGTGGCCACTGTTTGGCGATCCGCTGTGTCCGGCGTGTTCTAACGAGTTGTTGCGAATCTCAAGATGGGATGGCGCGAGGGCAGCAGTAAGTTTTTCGCGAATTCGGGCTTCCATGTCCATTCGGCATCTCTACTTCAATAGGCTGAGCATTTATCGGAACGACCGACAGAGAAAAAGTATTGCGCACGATCCACTCAGTCACCTGAATTCAGTCACTGTGAGGATCATGAGCACCGTATTTTCTTGATTACGAGCAACCAGAGGTCAAACCGCACGAGTTGCACTTCAAGCAGGTGCCATTACGCACCATGGTGAAGTTGCCGCATTCCGGGCAGCTATCGCCTTCATAACCTTGCTGGCGTGCGGTGGCGTATCGCGCCTCTTGGACGGTGACTTTGACCGTTTTAAGCCCTGGGGTCGGATTGCTGACCGCAGTGGTCATCTCGTCAAGGACGGCGCGTGCCTCAGGGGGCATCATGCCTTCGTTTTCGCCGCCGCCAATATCGTCAGAGGTTGCTTGCATGCCTTCGGGTTTGATATGCACTAGATCGTCGCGCCCGAGATAGTTTGCGGCGAGGTCGCGGAAGATATAATCCAGCACTGATGTCGAGTTCTTAAGTGTGTCGTGACCGAGGACAATCCCGTTAGGTTCAAAGCGGGTGAAGATGAAGGCATCAACGAATTCTTCTAGTGGCACGCCGTATTGCAAACCGATGGAGACCGCAATGGCGAAATTGTTCATCACCGAGCGGAAGGCTGCGCCTTCTTTGTGCATGTCGATGAATATCTCGCCGAGGGTGCCATCTTCGTATTCTCCAGAGTGGAGGTAGACCTTATGCCCGCCGACGGAGGCTTTTTGGATGAAGCCGCGTCGCCGTGCTGGTGGGCGAACGCGTTTGGTGAGGCGGCTGGCAACGGCTTCGATTTTGTGTGCCTGAGTCTTTGCCGGAGTCTCGGCCTGTATTTCGGCTTCGATGTCGAGCGTGCCAAGGTTGAGCGCTTCGAGCGGTTGCGAGAGCTTAGAGGAGTCGCGATACAGTGCGTTGGCTTTCAGCCCCAGTGACCATGACTTCATGTAGGCATCGGCGCAGTCTTGGATGCTGGCGTTATTGGGCAGGTTGATGGTTTTGGAAATCGCGCCCGAGATAAATGACTGTGCCGCGGCCACCATGCGGATGTGAGCATCGGCCGAGAGTACGCGGGTGCTGTACTTTCCGCAATAGTTGGCGCAATCGAAGATTGGCAAGTGTTCTTCGCGCAACTTTGCAGCACCTTCAAGGGTTTGGCGGCCAAAGATGAAATCTCCAGCGTTTTTTTGCTCTTGGGTGCTGAAGCCGATATGGCCGAGCAGATCGAAACTAAAGTCCTGCGCCATTTCAGGAGTGATATTGAACGTTTCGCAGAGGGCTTTGCTGTTGAGCAGGCCTCCAAAGGCGAGGTTGAGGTTGAATGCACCGGGCAGGGCAGCTTCGATAGTAGCGATGGCATCGGCGCCTAGACCCTTGGCACGCAGAGTTTCGGGGTTAATCGCTGGTGCGCCGACCAGACTACGGCTACCCTTGGCATGGCGCACGATGGTTTTTCGGTCTTCAGAGTTGTAGCCGAGTCGCGCCAAAGCGGCCTCGACACCATGGTTCATGATGTTGAAGTAGCCGCCTCCGGCAAGTTTTTTGAACTTGATTAAGGCAAAATCCGGTTCAATCCCGGTAGTGTCGCAGTCCATGACTATGCCGATGGTTCCAGTGGGGGCAATCACGGTGACTTGAGCGTTGCGATAGCCATAAATTTCACCGAGGTTCACGGCGCGATCCCAAGCTGTGGTTGCGGCGGCGATGAGCGGCTGATCCGGGCAGGCGGCGTGGTCGAGCGCAACTGGGGTGATTGAGAGGTTTTCGTAGCCCGTGGTTTCGTTATAGGCGGCACGGCGGTGGTTGCGCATGACACGCAGCATATGTTCGGCGTTATCGCCATAATCGGCGAAGGCACCTTGTTCGGCGGCCATTTCAGCGCTGACAGCGTAGGATTCCCCGGTCATCAAGGCGCTGATACCGCCGCACAGGGCGCGGCCAGCAGCGCTATCGTAGGCAATGCCGAGGTTCATTAGCAAGCCACCGATATTGGCGTAGCCTAGCCCCAAGGTGCGATAACGCCACGAGCCGTCGGCAATTTCAGCGGAAGGATACTGCGCCATCACCACGGAAATTTCTAGCGTCAGCGTCCAGAGACGAACGGCGTGGCTGAAGGCGGCAATATCGATCGAGCCATCTTTATTCAAAAAATGAATCAAGTTCAACGAGGCCAAATTACATGCGGTATCATCGAGGAACATATATTCTGAGCAGGGATTTGAGCCGTTGATGCGCCCCGAGGCCGGGCAGGTATGCCAATCGTTGATGGTGGAGTCGAATTGCAAGCCCGGATCAGCGCAGAGCCAGGCGGCTTCGACGATTTGCTGCCAAAGGGCACGGGCGCGCACAGTTTTGGCGGGGCTGCCGTCGGTGCGGTTAACGAGCGTCCAGTCTGTATCCTGCTTGATGGCCTGGCGGAAAGCTTCGGTGACGCGCACGCTATTGTTGGCGTTTTGTCCCGAGACCGTGCGATAGGCCTCGCTTTCCCAATCGACGTCAAAGATATCAAAGTGAATCTCGCTAAAGCCTTGGCGGGCGAATTCGATGGTGCGTTGGATGTAATTTTCTGAGATGAACACTGCGCGTGCCGCCAAAATCGCTTTAGCTAGGGCGGGGTTCTTCTTCGGCTCAAAGCGAGAGTCATCGCTGCCGTCCTGCATGGCGGTCATGATGGTGTTTAAGTGCTGGCTGTTGAGCTTCGACCCGGTGACCAAGGCCGCGACCTTGTGTTCTTCTTTGGTCTTCCAACGAATGAAGGCTTCGACATCGGGATGATCGATATTCACGATCACCATCTTGGCGGCGCGGCGCGTGGTGCCGCCGGATTTGATGGCTCCTGCAGCACGATCACCGATCTTCAAGAACGACAACATTCCAGACGATTCACCACCACCAGATAGGCTCTCGCCTTCACCGCGCAGGTTTGAGAAGTTCGATCCTGTGCCGGAACCGTACTTGAACAGGCGCGCTTCGCGCTGCCACAGATCCATAATACCGCCGTGGTTGACCAGATCATCTCTGACCGACTGGATGAAGCAGGCGTGAGGTTGCGGACGCTCGTAGGCCGATGTCGAAGCTTTCAGCGCCCCGCTCCGATGCTCAGGGTAGGTGTGGCCTTGCGCCGGGCCATCAATCCCATAAGCCCAATGTAGTCCGGTGTTGAACCACTGCGGCGAGTTCGGCGCCGCCATTTGCCGCGCCAACATAACACGCATTTCGTCGTAGTAGGCCTTGGCATCGGTTTCGCTACTGAAATAATCGTGCTTCCAACCCCAATAGGTCCACGTCCCAGCGAGACGATCAAAGACCTGGCGCGCACTTTCTTCACCACCTTCGCGGTCAGCTTCGGGCAACTCGGCGAGAGCTTTGGTGTCAGCGACGTGCCTCGAGAGCCAACTTGGCACACTACTTTCTTTTACCCGCTTCAATTTGGCTGGTACACCGCGCTTGCGGAAATATTTCTGTGCCAGAACCTCCGAGGCAGTTTGCGACCACTGCTTTGGCACTTCGATATTGTCTTGTTGGAAAACCACGCCGCCGTTGGGGCTGGTCAATAGACAGTTGATGTATTTAAAGTCGATTCCGCCGTAGGCACCGCCCTGAGTGGTCGTATAGTGGCGGACAATTTTCATCAGGCTCTCCTTTTGAGCGGGTTGGCATGCTCATTTCGTGTACTGGTTACGTATTTGTATGTTCTTCACGCATCGCTGAGAAAATTTCTATACGAACCGAAATTTACCCTTGGGCGAACACGCTCGCCTCAACGACTCGGAAATTCTGTGTCAAAGGTCCCCTGCGTCAAAGACTTCCATTGAAGTTCACGCCAATCTGTTTGAGCACAGCAAAGTGGAGGGATAACGAGCAAAATTTCGGTATTGTTGGCAGAAATGTTCAGGGTTTTGCGATCAAGTACACTCTCTAGTATAGACAAATGCGAGAATCCAATACAAGTAATAAAGCATTTATCTAGTACTTTATCTGTATTATGCATACTACATACGGTATCTTTGGGGATAAGTCTGGGGATAAACTGTGGAAATGTATTGCGTTTTTCTTTGTGGACAGGGGGGTACTCGAATACGCGGTTCTTACCCGGATGTCCGTGCTGTTGCGATACGGAAATGTAACGGGACGGGCTTGCAGTTTGGCAAGAGCCGATGTTTGAAAATTTTCTCTTTTAGATTGTATTATTTTGAGAAAGCCTGTGATCTGCAAACAATGTTGACCTAAAATCTGGCAAGGGGCGAATTCGGAAATAAACGCCTGTCAAGGCAACACTGTTGATCCGATTCGAATTCCAAGGTGCTGTGAACGGTAGCGAACCCTTCGCACAGCACAGCCGAAAAAGTATTTTTATCTTTATGATAAGCTAAAAATACTTTGGGATTGGCACCTGGCTTAAAATAAGTTAGGTGTTGTCATCTACGTGCGTGGAGCATCGCAAATTACCAAAAAAATAAGCAACTGGAATTAATGAAATACTTTAGTTGCAGATTTGTTACGGGTCAGTCCAGGATCAGGCTTCTTAAGCCAAAGAACCACACTGGCTGATGCAACCTCAGATACCGTCAGCCCATCCCGCTCGCGAACCGACAAAACTGTACGGCGAAAATCTGATGAACAAATCATCCGTGTAGTGCAATCGTATGGTGCAATCAATTGATAATGGTTTGTCTATATCCATACGCTTCTTATGTTATCAGTACTTCTATTGGTTGACACGCTATGCTAAAGCCCACCATCATGAACGATCATCACTCCCTACACGCTACCCTCGAGACCATCGAGCAGACACTGAGCCTGTTGAGGGGGTATGTTTGACTGGGATAACGCTCAAATCCGCCTTGATGAGCTTGATCAGCAGGCCGCAGCCCCTGATCTGTGGAATAATCCTGAAGCCGCGCAAAAACTGTTGAAAAAGCGCACCGCTCTGACCGATCAGCTTGGGCGCATGGCGGAACTAGCGCGGACCTCTGCTGATCAGCGCGACATGCTTGGTCTTGCCCGCGAAGAGGGCGATACCGAGTTGATCGATGCCGTGACCACGGAAATTTTCACCTTCGCCCAAGAACTTGAAAGGACCCGGATTGAATTTCTGCTCTCGGATGCCTTCGATCAAAACGATTGCTTTCTTGAGGTACACGCGGGCGCGGGCGGCACCGAGTCGCAGGACTGGGCAGAAATGCTGTTACGGATGTACCTACGCTGGACAGAACGGCGCGGCTACAAGACCGAGATGCTGTCCTACAATAGCGGCGAGGAGGCCGGGGTCAAAGGCGCGACGATCAAAATCAAAGGCCGCAATGCTTTTGGTTGGCTCAAGGTAGAACAGGGCGTACACCGTCTAGTGCGTATCTCTCCGTTTGACAGCAACGCCCGTCGCCATACGAGCTTTGCCTCGATCACGGTGTACCCGGAGGTCGAGGACGACATCAACATTGACATACAAGACAAAGACTTGCGCATTGATACCTACCGCGCTTCTGGGGCGGGCGGGCAGCACGTCAACACCACCGACTCG
>JABSOH010000122.1 GCA_013216065.1 Alphaproteobacteria bacterium | reverse complement strand
GACCACCCTCAACCTGCGTTGAGTTGGCGTATACTGTGTTGGCCACTGGCAAGCTGGCAGAATCATTGCGTGATTAGTAATCGGGTGTTGGGTTTACGGCACTGCCAACAGATCCGATGTCCGTCTGCGCTTGGATGACGACGCGGTCGGGCTTGATGCAAAGAGGTCGTTGGATATCTCCTCGGTAAAGTATCTCTCGCTTGCCATGCCGGACTATCCCCGAGCCACCGACTACGATTTGCCCGCCGAAGCCACCAAAACCACCGAAGCCGATGGAGCAACAATCAAGACCAAGCCCTTTCCCAGCCTCGCGAGCGCCTTACCCGGCCGAGCAAAAGGATTAGTGGTTCAAAATCTGGCTTAAGAACAATTTGGTGCGATCCAACTGCGGATTATTGAAAAACTCTTCGGGGTTGTTGTCCTCGATAATCTCACCCTGATCCATGAAGACCACCCGATCCGCTACCTTGCGTGCAAAGCCCATCTCGTGGGTGACGCACAGCATGGTCATGCCGCTGACAGCAAGCTCTATCATCACATCCAGAACCTCAGAGATCATCTCAGGATCCAGTGCAGAGGTCGGCTCATCAAACAACATCACCCGCGGACTCATGCACAGCGAACGTGCAATCGCCACACGCTGTTGCTGACCACCGGAAAGCTGCCCAGGATATTTCAAGGCCTGCTCGGGGATCTTTACTCGCTCAAGATATTCCATCGCGGTCGCCTCTGCCTCTGCCCGAGGCATCTTACGCACCCAAATCAGCGCAAGCGTGCAGTTCTCCAGCACCGTCAGATGCGGAAACAGATTAAAATGCTGGAACACCAGCCCAACTTCGCTGCGAATGATGTCGATGTTTTTCAGGTCGTTGGTCAATTCCGTTCCATCAACGACGATGCTGCCCTCCTGATGCTCCTCAAGGCGGTTGATGCAACGGATTAAGGTCGATTTGCCTGATCCTGACGGGCCGCAAATGACGATTTTTTCGCCTTTTTTGACCTCAAGATTGACATTTTTCAGCACATGAAAATTCCCATACCACTTGTTCATGTCTGAAATATGCACCGCCAATTCAACTTGAGAGTTCATGAGCATCACTCCTATCGTTTATAACCAGTGTGCAATTTACGCTCAAGGTACATTGAGTACCGCGACATCGCAAAGCAACAAACAAAGAAAAACAAGGCGACAAACAGATAGACTTCGGTGGAAAGTCCCGCCCATTTGATATCCGAAAGCGCCGCGCGCCCGATCCCAATCGGATCAAGTAGCCCGATGATGGATACCAGCGTGGTGTCTTTGAACAGGCCAATAAAAATGTTCACAATGCCGGGGATGGCAATTTTGAGGGCTTGGGGCAGAATAATCAGTGACACGCTCTGCCAATAGCCAAGACCCAGTGCATCGGCAGCCTCTTGCTGGCCATTGGGAATCGCCTGCAAGCCGCCGCGTACGGTTTCGGCGATATAGCCCGCCGAAAACAGCGTCACCATGATCAGTACCCGCACCAGTAGATCGAACGATGTCCCAGGCGGGAAGAAATAATTCAGCATCGACGAAGCAACGAACAGCAGGGTGATCAAAGGCACACCACGAATAAACTCGATGAAGGCCACTGCCATTACCGAAATAAAAATCATGTCAGAGCGCCGTGCCAAAGCCAACAATATACCGAGCGGCAACGAGAATGTGATCCCCGTGATTCCAACCAAGATCGTCAGCATAATTCCGCCGAAGAGTTGAGTGTCCACCTCGGGTAGGACGAACCCGCCTGTTAAAAGGAAATAGGCGATGGCAGGATACAGCAGGCCGTAACCAAACAGATACATCCGTCCTGGCACTTTATCGAACACTAGGGGAACCAGCGTGATCAACAGCAACAGCCCAGCAAGATTGACCCGCCAGCGTTCTTCGAGCGGGTAAAAGCCATACACGAATTGATCCAGACGCTCGCCGATGAATGCCCAACACGCCCCCTTGCCAACAGCACGGCATTCCGCGCGCGACATGCCTTCAAAGCTCGCCGTCACAACTATCCAGTCGATGCTCGGCATCAAGATCACCACGATTAAATACAAAGCAAATAGGGTCAAGGCACCATCAAACCAAGTACGGAACAGGTTTTGACGAATCCAGCCGATCACGCCCGTCGTGTTCAGTGGCGGCGGCAAGGCTTTCGATAGGCCAGTTGCAACATAGGCTTTAGAGGTGTTTGCCATGGTCAACGCTCGATTAATTTGATGTGGTTGTTATACCAATTCATGAACAGCGAGATGAGCAATGAGAACATGAGGTATATCGACAGCAAGATCAGCATACACTCCATAGCGCGTCCAGTTTGATTCAGGGTGATCCCGCCGATGGTCGACACCAAATCCATATAACCAATGGCAATCGCCAACGAAGAGTTCTTGGTCAAGTTCAGATATTGGCTGGTTAATGGCGGGATGATCACGCGCAAGGCTTGCGGGATCACCACTAATTGTAGGGTGCGGTTGGGGCGTATCCCAAGGGCGTGTGCAGCCTCGGTCTGGCCGTAACTGACCGCAAGAATGCCGCCTCGCACGATCTCGGCGATGAAGGCTGCAGTGTACATGGACAGAGCCAACCATAACGCGAGAAACTCCGGCCTCACCACTATGCCGCCGTGAAAATTAAAGGTCTTAAAGACCGAAATTTCCATCGTTATCGGCTGCCCAGCGAGGAAATACCCCAACACGGGTAGCAGCAGGATCACACTAGTGCAGATAGCAAAAACCGGATAAATCTTGCCAGTTTCGGCCTGCACACGCTTGGCGTAGTAGGTGAAACCCCAAGCCAAGCCAAGACCCAGCAACAGGCCATAGAACATCAGGCTCGCCCCATCTTCAAAGATCGGCTTGGGCATGAACAACCCGCGATTGGTGAGGAAGGAATCAAACCCGATGTCCAAGGCTTGTTTGGGGTGCGGCAAAACATTCACCACAAGGCCATAGATCAGCAGGATATGTAGCAGAACCGGGATATTACGAATCAATTCGATGTAGACCACCGCGATTCGGCTGATGAGAAAATTTTTCGAGAGGCGCATCACGCCAATCAAGAAACCAACGACAGTCGCGACGATAATCCCGAAAAAGGCCACCAATGCGGTGTTCAAAAGCCCAACAAACAATGCCCGCAGATGGGTGTTGGTGGAATCGTAAGTGATCAGGGTCTGATTAATATCGTAGCCAGCAGGGAAGTCCAGAAAAGCAAAACTGAAACTCAGCC
This sequence comes from Alphaproteobacteria bacterium, assembly GCA_013216065.1. GTDB lineage: Bacteria > Pseudomonadota > Alphaproteobacteria > JABSOH01 > JABSOH01 > JABSOH01. The sequence continues at coordinate 2,693 of JABSOH010000122.1, read as the reverse complement.
CCATCACTTTGAGGTTGGCGACCACTTGAATTCCAAAGAACGTCACCAAGCCAACCAGCCCCGCCATGGCCAGCACCTGAAACAGCACGCTACGGGCCTGCCTACTACGCCAGAGCGAAATCATGAAATTTTTAAAGGGACGTTGCAAAAAAGGCAGGGGAGTAAAAACTCCCCTGCCTTCCTAATAATCTTACCGGAATGGTGGTGCATACAGAATTCCGCCTTGGGTCCACTGGGCGTTCAAGCCACGCGCGAGACCAACCAAGGTCTCTTCACCGATGTACTTGGCAAAAATCTCGCCATAGTTGCCATTAGCGTTCAAAGCACGGACGGCCCAATCTCGATCAAGACCCAACATGGCACCGTATGCGCCCTCGGTGCCGAGGATACGATCCAGTTCAGGATCAGGACCAGCAGCCACTTCTTGAGCTTGGGCACCAGTCACACCTTTCTCATCGGCGATGATCAATACGTTCAAAACCCAACGCACGATATCGGCCCACTGATCGTCACCATGACGCACCAATGGCCCCAATGGCTCTTTCGAGATAATCTCGGGCAGGATCACGTGCTCGGAAGGGTTTTCGAAGGTCGAACGCGATGCAGCCAAGCCCGATGCATCGGTGGTGTAGACATCGCAACGCCCTGCCATGTAGTTGGCACGGGCTTCTTCGTTGGTTTCGATCGGAACTGGCTCGTAGGAGACGTTGTTGAGACGGAAGTACTCCGCTAGGTTCAATTCAGTGGTGGTGCCGGTCTGAATACATACCGAAGACCCATTCAGGTCTTTGGCCGAGGACACACCAAGACTGCTCGGTACCAAGAAGCCTTGACCATCGTAATAGTTCACACCAGCGAAGGTGAACTTCAAATCGACATCGCGACTGAAGGTCCAAGTGGTGTTCCGTGCCAGCATATCAATCTCACCGCTAGCCAAAGTGGTGAAACGGGTTTTCCCGGTGGTCGGGGTGTACTCAACCTTGCTAGAATCGCCCAATACGGCAGCAGCAACCGCTTGGCAAATTGCGGGATCGAAGCCTTGCCAATTGCCGTTTTCGTCAGTAAACGCGAAGCCAGGAACGCCTGTGGAGATCCCACATTTCAGCATGCCATGGGCCTTGACGTCATCAAGTGTGCTAGCGACCGCAGACGATGCGCCAAAGGCCACCATCCCGAGCGCGACAAGAGTGTATTTCAATTTCATTATGCTTTCCTCTCAAGGTTATGTTAAACTTGCACGAACCGCACTTGCCTGGACAAGTTACCAAGCAAAGCTACAGTGAGATGCGAGAACTGCAGAAGCAAGGATACGTACAACGTGTTTGGACATCCTCTCCATGATAGCCCCCAGTGAGACCTTGGACCGACCAAAGGCTCCCGAGACCATATCCGAACCTCTGAGTACAGACCTGTAGCAAATCTTTTCACCCCTTTCAAGGGAAAATCTTGGGGAAAAAAATTTGATTTCACATAATTGAAGTCTCCCTTCAGTATGCGAGAGTTTTGGCGATGAGGAGTCAAGAACACAGGGAAAGCTGGTGTGAATCATGGCATCAGCTTCCTGCTAATCCAGCCATACAGCAAGAACTGGAGCAACCTTGCGCCAAGAGGCATGAACTTTGCAATTAGGATGCATCAATCAAAGGTTTAGTGTTTCGATAAACTGTGACATAGTGTCCTTAATGTGACAATTGAGGATGTCTATGTTCGATCAGCCCTTATTGCCCTCGTTAGCTGATATGCCGGGCGAGGTTTCCGAGCTAAACGCGTTTATCGCACAGTATCCAATCCGTGGTGTTTTGCAACAGTTGGTTCGAGAACGTGCCTGGGATTATGTTCGCAAAATTCGCGATGCACCCAAAGTTCCCTTGCTCGAACGACTACTAAGCACTTACAGCCTGTCATCGAATGAAGGGCAGGTGTTAATGGAACTTGCAGAGTCTTTCTTGCGGATTCCCGATACCTATACTCGCGATGCGCTGATTAGTGACAAATTGCCCGGTCGACAGTGGTTCGGGTTTGATAGTCAATTGCGCTTGCTGATCGGGTCAGCGTTGCAATTGGCCACCAAAATCGTGCATCCAGATCGTGTCGGGCTATTTCATGATATGGTGAAACGCCTCAGTATACCGATTATCCGTCAATCGGTGCATGCAGCAATGAATATGATTGCAGGACAATTTGTGCTTGCTGGGGATATTGTTACAGCGATTCAACGCTGCAATAGTCGTGGGCAAATCGCATCCTTCGACATGCTGGGCGAGGCCGCGCGTTCTGAAGACGATGCCGAGCGTTATCAGCGTAAATACCTTGAGGCGATTGTAGCCGTTGGTCAACAGCAACCCGAACAACCAATCTATCAACGCCACGGTGTCTCAGTCAAGCTATCTGCGCTTTCCGCGCGTTACGAAACCGCGAAGCAAGCTGATATCATCGAAGTTTTATTGCCGCGTTTGCTGGAACTTGTCGAAACCGCGCGCGCACACAATATCACCCTAACCATCGATGCCGAAGAAAATGCCAGACTCGATATTTCTTTAAATATCATCAGCCATGTTCTGCAATCATCCCTCTGTGAGAATTGGGTGGGTTTTGGTCTCGCGCTACAAGCCTATCAGCGTCGGGCGGGATTTGTGCTTGAGCATGTGATTGCTAAGGCGCGCTGTTTGGACAGAAAATTTCATGTCCGTCTG
>JABSOH010000121.1 GCA_013216065.1 Alphaproteobacteria bacterium | reverse complement strand
TCGAAAATTCGTGGACTTCATTTATCCGTGATTACTCCAAAAATGTGAGCCTCCCGCACTATGATCTATTCCAATGCCCCAAAGGCACGATGCATTGCGGCCAGAGCGTGCTCGAGTTTTTCGTTCGAGGTTGCGTAGCTGATCCGGAACGCGGGCGAAAAGCCAAAGGCCTCGCCGTGTACGCAAACTACGCCCTCGGCTTCGAGCAGGTAGCCCACCAGAATTTCATCGTTTTCGATCACGACGCCCGCCGGAGTTTTCTTGCCGATTAAATCGCCGCAACTGACACAAACGTAGAATGCGCCTTCGGGCTTAGGACACGACAGGCCAGGAATTGCATTGATGCCCGCCACCACCAAATCTCGGCGGTTAACAAACGCCGCATTGTGGGTGGCGATAAAGTCATGCGAACCGTTTAAAGCTGCAATCCCCGCCCACTGGCTGAAGGTACTGACCGAGGATACCGATTGCGACTGGATTTTGTTCATCGCCTTGATCAACCCGAGCGGGCCTGCAGCATAGCCCAAACGCCAGCCGGTCATGCAATAGGCTTTGGAGAGACCGTTCAAGGTTAAGGTGCGCTCGTACAGATCGGGAGCGACTTCAGCGATGGTGTGGAAGGCAAGGCCATCGTACACGATATGCTCGTACATATCGTCGGTCATGACCCAAACGTGCTGATTTTCCGGCCGCCGCAAGACCTCGACAAAGCCCAACAATTCCTCTTTGCTGTAGCACACCCCGGTTGGGTTCGAGGGACTGTTCAAAATCAGCCATTTGGTCTTGGGCGTAATCGCCGCCGCCAAATCTTCGGGGTCGAGGCGAAAGCCCTTATCCACCGAACACGATACAAAGACCGGTGTCGCACCTGTCATGGCGACAATTTCAGGATAGCTCACCCAATACGGGGTTGGGATCACCACATCATCACCCGGATCTAGCGTCGCAAGACAAGCGTTGAAAATTGTCTGTTTACCGCCGCAACCTACCGTAATTTGATCCGGAGAATAGGTCAGGTTATTGTCACGCTGGAATTTTTCGGCAATCGCTTCGCGAAACTCCAACACGCCAGGCGCAGGCGAATAGCGGGTCTTACCGTCCAGCATAGCTTGATGCCCGGCCGCGACGATGTGGGCTGGAGTATCAAAGTCAGGCTCACCCGCGCCGAGGCTGATGACAGCCTTTCCCGCGCATCTCATCTCTGCAATTTTTGATGCAACCGCAACCGTCGCCGAGGGCCGAATACGGCCAACGGCCTGACTCAAAAACGCCATGAACTAAATTCTTTCATACCTGTCCCCCCATCTTGCAGTGCGTCATCCTACTGCCAACTCAGCAAAACCACAACGGTGAACATCATGCAAAAATTGTTTTGCACGATCAATTTTGCCTTTTCTGAGTGTGAAAATACCGTACACTGGCGCTCATGAACTCGCCCTCACCCCTCACCGAGCCCAACAAAGCCAAGACCGTCCTGATGGCGGAGCGTATCCCCAAGCGCTTCGAGTTGGTGTCGGACTACAAACCTGCGGGTGATCAGCCCATGGCGATTGCAGAATTGGTACAGGGCATCCGTGACGGACAGCGCGATCAAGTCCTGCTCGGTGTCACTGGATCGGGCAAAACCTTCACCATCGCGCAAGTAATCCAAGAGGTGCAGCGTCCAACCCTGATCATGGCGCACAACAAAACCCTTGCTGCGCAACTGTTTCAGGAAATGAAAAGCTTCTTTCCGCACAATGCCGTCGAGTATTTTGTGTCGTACTACGATTACTACCAACCCGAAGCCTATGTACCGACCACAGACACATTCATCGAAAAGGACTCCAGCATCAACGAGCAAATCGACCGCATGCGCCACAGTGCAACCCGCGCTTTGCTCGAACGAACGGATGTGATTATTGTGTCCTCGGTATCATGTCTATACGGGATCGGCTCGTTGGAAAATTATACGGGCATGGTGGTGACACTCGCCATGGGCGAGAGTCACAGACCGCAAGATTTGTGCCGCAAGCTGGTGCATTTGCAATATGTGCGCTCAACTGCCAGTTTTAGCCGTGGGCAATTCCGTCTGCGCGGTGATCTTTTAGAGATTTTCCCCGCCCACTTCGAGGATAGTGCTTGGCGTATCAGTTTTTTCGGGCAGGAAATCGAGGAAATTTCGGAATATGATCCCTTAACTGGCGAAAAATTTGGTCGACTTGACCAAATCAAAATCTTTGCCAATTCGCACCACGTGATTCCAGAGCCAACCATCAGGCAGGCCACTAAATCGATTCGCGCTGAGCTTGCTGAGCGTCTGGAACAACTCGAGCAAGAAAACGATCTGCTCGCGAAGCAACGTTTGGATCAGCGCACAACCTTTGACCTTGAGATGCTGGAAACCGCGGGGTTTTGCTCGGGGATCGAGAACTACTCGCGCCACATGACCAGCCGCCCAGCTGGCACGCCGCCGCCGACCTTGTTCGAGTACTTGCCTGAAGATGCTTTGCTGGTTCTCGATGAATGCCACGTCACTGTGCCTCAGATCGGCGGGATGTACCGCGGCGACTTTGCACGCAAAAGCACCTTAAGCAAATACGGCTTTCGTCTACCATCATGCGTGGACAACCGCCCGCTAAAATTCGAAGAGTGGGAAACCATGCGTCCGCAGAGCATTTTTGTTTCGGCAACCCCGGGACCGTGGGAACTTGAGCGCGTGCAGGGTGTGATCACCGAACAAGTGATCCGCCCGACTGGCTTGATGGATCCGCCTTGTATTGTGCGCCCGTGCGAGCAGCAAGTTGATGATCTGCTCAGCGAATGCCGCGAAGTCGCCGCCGCCAATGGCCGGATATTGGTGACGACGCTGACCAAAAAAATGGCTGAACTGCTGACCAAATACATGCGGGAAACTGGCCTGAAGGTGCGGTATCTGCATTCGGACATCGACACGTTAGAGCGCATTGAGATTATTCGCGATTTGCGCTTAGGAACGTTCGATATTCTGGTAGGGATCAACCTGCTACGCGAGGGTCTTGATATTCCAGAATGTCAATTAGTGGCAATTTTGGATGCCGATAAAGAAGGCTTTTTACGCTCACGTACCTCCCTGGTGCAGACCATCGGGCGAGCAGCACGCAACGTCGATGGACGCGTGATTCTTTACGCAGATAAAATGACGGGTTCCCTGCGCTATGCGCTTGGCGAGACCGAGCGTCGCCGCGCCAAGCAGCAAGCCTATAACGAAAAACACAGTATCACCCCGCAATCGGTGAGGGCACATATCGGCGAGATGCTCCAGACCAATTACGAAAAAAACCGCGCCTTGATCGAGATTCACGAAGAACTGCCGCACTTGGTTGGCCTCAACCTGCAATCTTACTTAGGTCAATTGCGCCATTCCATGATGCACGCGGCGAATGATCTGGATTTTGAAATCGCCGCGAAATTGCGCGATGAACTTAAACGCCTTGAGGGCTACGACCTCACTGAACCTGCTGCAACAGCACCCTTGAACAAAAAAATCAGCCAAGAAATTTTTCGAACCTCAGAACGCGTTCAGCAATCGCGCTACAAAGAGAAAGCACAACACAAAAAAGCCCAGAAACGCCGCAAAATTCGTCTTTCCGGCTAAAATATTCGGGAAATTTCACTAGGTAGCATTTCCTCGCCTCAAGGCTTGATTCTTACCCCTGATCTGCCCTAGATACATATTCTATGGTCGGAGGTATTCATCAGCGCTTTCGTAAGGTTCTTTGCCATGACATTTATTGTGAACGACAATTGCATCCGCTGCAAATTCATGGATTGCGTCGAAGTCTGTCCGGTGGACTGCTTCTACGAAGGCGAGAACATGCTGGTGATCCACCCCGACGAGTGTATTGACTGTGGTGTGTGTGAACCGGAATGTCCAGCAGAGGCAATTTTGCCCGATACAGTGCCCGGGGCCGAATCGTGGATTGAACACAACCGCACTTACGCCGAAATTTGGCCGAATATTGTCGAAAAAGGCGCACCACCCGCCGATGCTGAAGACTGGGACGGCGTTGCCAACAAATTTGAAGACCACTTCAGCGATAAGCCCGGCGAAGGAAACTAAGCAAGCTTTAACGGGTCTTTGCCGTTTTCCCTGCGACCTTGCCGCACGCCATCGCGCGGCATCACATCCAGCACGATACGCGTTACTTGATCACGGACGATGAAAGCAGTTCGGGATAGTTCCTCGTAAGGTGCATACTGATCTCGTCGAGGCTACCCACCGCAGAATCTAGAGCAATTTTCGACCATAGCGGATCGATCTATTTTATAGATTGAGTACAATTAACCTGAGGCACATTTTCCTCAAAAATGAAACATCACAAAATCACCCATCATCTGTTTTTCTCATTCATAAAGTCAGTATGAAGAGATGCACAGAGTACGTGTTTTTTTTCAAAAATCTCTTCGGATTAAATCAATCTATTTTGGATCAGCTATACCACTAAGAAACAATACGATAACGTAAAGAATGCTTCACAAAATGGAGGAAATACATACGGTTTTTTTTAATTGTCTAAAAATTTTTATCAATGGCAGAAAGTAAATGTAATGAGCATGAATCTGCCCGTGTAATTGAAAAACTTCATCAATAGATTATTCGTCAGATAGCGTGAACTAAGTCCCCTTAATCATTGCCATAATCTGACTAATATTCACGTTCACGATCTTCAATTTCGGACGTCTCTGTTGAGATCCCGCTAGATTCCAATTCTATGTGATTATTTAGACGTAACCGCCTCACGGGGCAGAAAAATTCATCGGTTACATAAAACTTCTTAACCAATTCAATCCAAGGATTTTGTGGGTCATCGTCTACAACTTGTTCTTCGACTTGATCACCAGCCAAGACACCTTGCTCTCCGCATGAAAGGCAAGTCTCCATCCATTCACAACCCGGATAAAAGTCGAAAAAACCATGGTAAGGGAATGGATGTTTAGTTCTAGAGTCGCAATTGCAGCTTCCCGTTCTGCTCTCGGTTTTTTCATAAATTGAGTTTTAGAACCCTCAACACGGACCTTAGCTGCGTCCATAATTGCTTGGTGTGCTTATTCAACTATTTCTCTGGGGAATTCAGCCGCTTCTGCACCAAACCATTCCTCAAGAGACGATTCCATATCTGTCAAAATGAGTTGTTTGGCATGTCAGTATCGAGATTCTCAAGCCGCGAGTTCCGTATTCATGAACGGGAGTACGCCCGAATGAAGCTCCGCATTGTACCGTTCTGATATCCGCCAGCAAATAATCTTGAACGATATGATCAAACCTATCGACAATAGTGTGAAGACACGCTCAAACAGCGTTTTCGCAGTAATGGTTTTGATGTCCGTCCTTTCTGTTGACTTCTAATGCAGCAAAAAGCAAAATTTGATGTTTGGGATTGATAATCAGACTGGGATTCTTCTTGGCGAGGCAAGCTTTATTCAGTAATTCTAAGGTGAAAGAAGCCCAAAGCTGGTATTCATTGTTATCTTCCGAGTTCTTTTTCGTGCCTGTTCCTGAATCATCGTTCTGGCTTGTGTATTTAGCCTGTTGCCTCAATGCGTGGGAGTAGCGTTGTACGCTTATCCTTGTGGGTGTTGTGGAGGTGTCTTCCGCTCAAGCCGGGTTCGTCGCGTCGAGCGCAGTCTCTGCAATGAATGCCGTCATTTGGCTTTTTCCCCTGCTGTGCGCCACTCCTGGGTATCCTTCACTGCGTTGCGAGGTTCTTCTTCATTCCCCACCACCCAAAAGGATACAATCATGGACAATGAAAACCCCGACTTTATGAATCAGGAAACAGGCTAAAGTACCATCGTAGAGGTAATAATGAATATGGGGGCGCAACCCCGATAGATGGCGAGATAGATCAGCATTACATACCCGACACAACAATACTGCAAGGCGTGATTGCGGAAATGTTCAGCAATCTGAGTACAGTTTTTGAGGGCAGTTGCCTTGAAGCTGAGACCGACGATCTGCACTGGAACATCGTCAATATTTTCCAATC
>JABSOH010000120.1 GCA_013216065.1 Alphaproteobacteria bacterium | reverse complement strand
CGAGCATTATTGCGGCAAAAACTAGTAACGCGGTGCCGAACAGTACCGAGAAACCGATCATGACCACTGGCACGATGATGCCGAAGCCCAATAGGATAGCCTTTTCGGAGTGTGATAGTGCAGTGTTGGGGGCGGTGTTCGACATAAAAATTACTTTTGCTGTACTTCGCTAGAAATCTATCAATTTTTGTGCAAAATTGCTATTGCAAGTCGCATAGTATCATTTATTGCTCAGGAGTTTAGCTATGTTGGCGGATACCCTTACCGTGGAACACCTGTATCGCTATCCCATCAAGAGTCTTTCAGGCGAAGAACTTGAGCGTGCCGAAATTGCGACGGGTGGCACCATGCCGCGTGATCGTCGCTACGGTATCGCTCATGCTTCATCACAAGTCGATGCCCAAAACCCGGCATGGAGGAATAAGCGTCATTTTTTGCATTTGGCGCGGGATGAAAAGCTTGGTGAGTTGGCGGCGGTGTACACCGCCGATGCGCAGCAGGTGGCTTTGTTGCGTCAAGGCCGTCAAATCGTTTCTGGTGACTTAAGCACGTCGAACGGGCGCATGGTGATCGAGGATTTTCTTTCCAGCTTCATGCCAAGCGGTGCGCGTGGTCATGCGCGGATTGTCGATGCGGGTGGTGCCGGGCATTTTTCAGATTGGCAGGCGAATTATCTTTCTTTGATCAACCTTGCAACGCTGAAGGATATCGAGCGTGTGTTGCGTGCTCCGGTAGATATGCGGCGTTTTCGCGGCAATGTGTATATTACGGGTGCGTCGCCGTGGCAGGAACATGCGTGGGTCGGCAAACGGTTGCGCATTGGCGGCTTGCTGGTGGCGGTCGAAAGTCGGATAGAGCGCTGCAATGCGGTCAATGTCGATCCGGATACCGGACGGGTTGAACAGAATATTCCGCTCGCTTTACGGCGCGGTTTCCGTAGTGCCGATTGTGGCGTGCTTCTCTCCGTGCTTGAAGGTGGTATCATCAAATCCGGCGATGGTCTTGAGGTCATGGACGATGGCTGAGCCTCGGCTGGCGGCGGTGGTTGATGACACCCCACTGGCGCAAGAACACTTTTCCCAAATCGCGAACACCATTGATTGGGTTGCGCCCAAAGACGCCGAAGTCGTCGTGGTCGTTGGCGGTGATGGTTTTATGTTGCAGGCCATGCATCGTTTTTACCGCACCCAGGTCAAGCTGTACGGCATTAATGCGGGCACCGTGGGTTTTTTGCTGAACTCGCCCTGTATCAACGCCGCCACTTTAAGCGTACGGCTGGCGATGGCGGTGCCGATGTCCTTGATTCCTCTGCGGTTTGAAGCACGCGATCTTTATGGCGAAACCCGCACTAGTTATGGCTTTAACGAGATTTCTATTTTTCGGGAAACCCGGCAGGCACTCAAACTCAGCATCGATGTCGATGGCGTGCCGCGCTTGCTGAATTTTGTTGGCGATGGCGTGTTGCTCGCGACTCCGGCGGGGTCGACGGCATTAAATATGTCGGTTGGCGGACCGGTATTACCGCTCGATGCCAATTTGTTGTCCTTAGCGGCGACGGGCGCGTTTCGTCCACGACGATGGCCAGGCGCGTTGATTAGCCGCCACAGCGTGGTGTCGATTACGGTGCTCGATCCCCAAAAGCGCCCCGCCAGCGTGTCAGCGGATTTTGCCGAGTTTCGCGATCTTGCGCATATCACCATCTCGGAATCGTCCCAAGCTTCGATCGATCTGCTGTTCGATCCCGAGCAAACTCTGGGTGAACGCATTATAAAAGAGCAGTTTATCGGTGATGACGCCTGAACTTTAACGCGTGCAAAACAATTCTAAAACTTTGGGGCGAGAGACTGCAAGGTCTGCCATAAGTTCTCAGCGAGGCCAAGTTGCCCATCGAGCATTGCCATGGTTTGCGCAAGATCGTGGCTGTCGTCTTTGAACCAAACCGGCATCACCATGGTCCAAATCGCCCCAAGTGCCAGGGTTTGCAGGTGGCCAAGTCCCGCACCTTGGGTTGCCCCGGCCGATTTGAGCAGCTTGTTGAGCCAATGCTTGTTGCGACATAGGACGTGTTTTGGAAGTCCTTCATGGAGCATTTTTTGGATGGCATCGCGGTGTGGGGCGGCAAGTGCAAGACGTTCCATCATCATCGCAAATAGCCTATCGTGCACGGTTTCTTCGGTCATGTCTTTGGCAAGGGCAAGGCTCTGCTGTTCGAGACGATCATGGAAGTGACCGAGAATGGCAGTTTTATTTCGAAACACCGCGCGCAGATTTTCTTCGCTGATCCTAGCACTGGCAGCAATTTCTGACATACGCAAAGTACGCCAACCGCTCTTCGCACACAGATCAAGCGCGGCGGCAACGATAACGTCTGGATCAGGTGTTGTGGTGTCAGTCATCTCAATACTCGTGGAAGGCTTTATTGCAGATCTTGAGGAATCGGCTTTAACAAAAAATTCAGCACCATGCGCTCCCCAGTTAATGATGTCCACTGTCGCCAACATACCCGAGTTGATCGGCAATTGTCCCAGCAATTCGCCGAGATGAGTTTTTCCTGACTCAGTTTTCAAACAAGATCACGCCATCCTCGCAGATGATGCTTGAGGCACTGATGAGTAGAGTCACTGCGCCCTCAAGACTGCTATAGCGCGAAAATTTGTAGGTCTCAATTTTGATTTTGGCCTTTTTCCCGACTCAACAAAGCTGCGATCCACCAGCTTAAGTCGTGCCTTGATCAAGAAATCATTGCCCAAAGGCACCAATGTGGTAAGAATTTTTGCGGCCTGCACCATGTTCCCCACTGTCGAATAGCGTAAAGTGTTCGCTACGCTGCCGATGGGGCTTTGCACCACGGCATGCTGTTCTTGCTCGCCAGCGTATTTCAGGGTCTTGTGAATCGCCGAGATTTGCTTTTCTCTTTCTTCGAGGTCGAACAGAGCGCGAGTGCAAAACTTCTTTTTTTTGGGTTTGGGCAACGTTGATTTCTGCAATCTTTTCGGCGGTGCGAATCAAGTTCTATATTGGCCTGGCAGATTTGTCCTTCGGTGTCTGAGACCTTGAGTTCGGTTTCGAGAGGATCAATTTTGAGACTGAGCCGCTCTTCAATTGCATTTGGAGGATTCTACACAATTCTACCAAACCCACGAATTGTAAATCTAGGCTTTCGATGTGATACCAGGTTTCGCGCAGGGCAGAGCATTTTTGCGGCAATTGCGAATCAAAAATCTCCATGTCTGATTTCAAGACGCGGTGGTTGCTGTAAAGCAGTTGATCTTCAGCATTGATGATATAAAAAAAGGTTTTGCGCTGTTCGGAGGGAAACGCAATCTCGGCTTGGTTTTGCGTCTCAGCCCGGGTGCGGTGTCTGGAGATTAACAGGCTTTGCAACTCGATGTTGAGGCGTTCCTTGTTAAGGCTGCTCGCGCCAAGGTTGAGGTGGAACAGTTCTTGGGTCTGTTGGTGAATAGCTTGGAACAGGTATTTTTGTGTATGCTGAGACAGCGCGTGTTGAACTTTGCGGATTTAGGGTGGTTTCTAGGGCCATCCGGGGTGTTTTTCGGCGTTTTTCCGGAAATCCAGACAGAGCCCCGAGGGGATCACGTGGAAATGATGGGAATGGGCTTGACCTCGAGTGTCTGATCAGGCGTCTGAGGTTGTGTGCAAGCGCAGTCATGGCGACTTGGAACTGCGCTTTTGGGTGGCGCCTGACTCCTATACCGCAGGACGTTTCGAGAACACGCGTTTAAGCGCAACCTGCCTTATGATCTGCGCGTTAGTAGCTCATTGTCGGCATAGACCCGTGACGGGCAGACCCGACTGCATGTCGATGTTGGTATGCTCTTTTTTTGGGGGGCTGGAGCCACTTTCGGTGCAGTCTCTATTGTTGAACAGTTCAAGACCCCTGATCATAGCGCGGTCGAGAGTTTCGAGACCAACGCATCTACAAAGGTCAACACCTACAGCCCTGTGGCTCGGAAGCTTTTGCGTAGGCGGTTGAAAATATTCATCAGCCGCTCTGCACTAAGCTCCGGGCGTCCCTTCTCTGAATAAAGCGCTCGCAGAGGATGAGCCAACGCATCAAAATCCACAATTCTCTCAAGCCGACGAATAGGGATGATCCTCTCCTCAAGGTAATATTCACCGCAAGTGAATCAGAGACACGATACAATTTCCAGAAAATTCTCGGGGTTTCCGACAGTGCCTAAATATACCAATCATGCACTTTTACACTGGGCGTGTACTTTTGTCTTGACGGGTGCAATATCCCGGGTCATAGAAACCTCGGCAGGTCATCTGTTTGATTTTGCCGATTCATGATATCTATCTATAAATCAATGATTTCGGTGATTTTTGCTAGGTCTTACTCCACTACTGCGACCCAATTTTTACAGGTTAAGGACGAAAAATCATGACTGCACTTAAAAGCGATATCGAGATAGCACGCAGCGTCACTCCGCAACATATTGCCGATGTTGCTGCAAAATTGGGCTTAAGTGGCACACAGCTCAAACCCTTCGGATACGATAAGGCTAAGGTTGATGTCAGCCAACTTGATCTTGAAGGTCCTTCTGATGGAAAACTGATTCTCGTCACCGCGATTTCCCCGACCCCAGCAGGTGAGGGCAAGACCACTACCACCGTGGGTCTTGGCGATGGTCTCAACTACATTGGCAAACAAGCAACGATCTGCTTGCGTGAGCCTTCACTTGGGCCGTGTTTTGGCATGAAGGGCGGTGCGACCGGCGGCGGCTATGCTCAGGTGATTCCGATGGAGGATATCAATCTACACTTTACTGGTGACTTCCACGCGATTACTTCGGCGCATAATCTGCTCTCGGCACTGTTGGATAACCACATTTACTGGCACAACGATTCGGGACTTGATTCCAGGCGTGTACAATGGAAACGCGTACTCGACATGAACGATCGTTCCTTGCGTGATTGCGTAATCAGCCTCGGCGGAGTCACGAATGGCTTCCTGCGTCAAACAGGTTTCGATATTACGGCAGCCAGCGAAGTGATGGCGATTTTTTGCCTTGCGAATTCACTGGAGGATCTGCAAGAGCGTCTGGCTAAGATCACTGTTGGTGAAACCTGCAACCGGACGCCTGTCACGGCAGATGCGATGAAGGCCGAAGGCCCGATGACGGTATTGCTCAAAGAGGCTCTGATGCCGAATTTTGTCCAAACGCTGGAACACAATCCGGCCTTTGTCCACGGTGGACCGTTCGCGAACATTGCGCACGGCTGCAACACCGTATTGGCAACCAAGACCGCGCTGAAACTCTCGGATTACGTTGTCACGGAAGCCGGTTTTGGGTCTGATCTCGGTGCTGAAAAATTTTTCGATATCAAATGCCGCAAGGCAGACCTCGCCCCTGAGGCCGTGGTGCTGGTGGTGACCATCCGTGCATTGAAAATGCACGGTGGAGTGGTCAAGAGCGCTCTTGGTAGCGAAAATGTCGAAGCGATTAAGCGTGGTTGCAGTAATTTGGGTTGCCATATCGAGAATCTGCGTCAGTACGGTGTGCCGCTGGTGGTTGCGATCAACCAGTTCAGTGCCGACACGGCTGTCGAGGTTCAGGTAGTACAAGAATTCTGTGCCACGCAAGGTGTCGAAGCTATTGAGGCCAGCCACTGGGCGAACGGTGGTGCTGGCACCGAGGTGCTGGCGCACAAGGTAGTGGACATCATTGATCGTGGTGAAGCCAACTTTGCACCGCTCTACCCCGATGATATGCCCTTGTTCGAGAAGATCAGCACTATCGCTACCAAGATTTACCGTGCGGGTCGAGTCATGACCAGCGACAAGGTGATGAAGCAATTGGCATTGTGGGAAGAGCAAGGTCACTGCAGCCTTCCGGTGTGTATGGCGAAGACGCAATACAGCTTCTCGACCGATCCAACCCTTATGGGCGCGCCAACCGGACACGACGTGAATGTTCGCGAAGTGCGGCTATCTTCTGGTGCGGGTTTTGTGGTCGCAATTTGTGGTGACATCATGACCATGCCTGGTTTGCCGCAAATACCATCGGCGCACAATATCCTGCTTGATGATAACGGACAAGTGCAAGGTTTATTCTAACACTTCAGGTGTCGTAATCTTATACCC
>JABSOH010000119.1 GCA_013216065.1 Alphaproteobacteria bacterium | reverse complement strand
CGCGCCATTGAAGACCGCGTTTCAGAACATTCCGCTCATAATCATCCACGCGAGGCACACCGCGTGACGGCGGAAAGCAAGGTTGGATCTTGTTTAATGGTGAGTTTGTTAACCAATATAAATCGCTCATTCTCCTTCTTCACAAGTGAATCATAAATCATCAGCTTACAGAACCCTCTTTATAGGTCCTGAGCCTAGGTCTATCATGAACATCTTGACCCAGGCTCGATTGGGCCGTGCTTGAATGGGCAAATTCCTCTGCCGAAATTTTCAGTCGAGTCCAAGAATGAAGATACAGGCCGAGTCAAAGTAATCGCCTTGCTATTTGTACGCTTTGGCTTCTCTAGAACCGGAGCATTCATCCACGCTCGGGTGCTACACTTCACATAACCCCGCCATTACGCCTTGGCAATCGACGAAACCGAAGCCCAACGCTTCAAAAAACTGCCAAGTTATTTTCTGTGCTTCACTGGCCAAAAAATCGACCTCGAAAGATTCGCGACCTTCTAGAATCTGATTGTCCCGACCCCCCCCAACCAGACCAAACATCATAACCATCCATTGGGCCACATTCACGCCAGAAGCTTCGTTTCCCGGGTCGTAGCATCTTTCGGCCTCGCCCTCATCACACCAGTAGCACACCCGTCAACTTCATCGGCTACCGTTGTGGTCAACAAATATGGATGCTGAGAGACAGGCAACAGGTCTAATAGATAAAACTCTATTCTGGAATAAAAGCCAGCCCATTCTGCCGCTTGCTGGCAATTTCGGACGCGGTTTGCTCAATGGACAGTATCCGCTCGACGCTCGTGGGGTGGGTCGAGGGAAATCGATGCTTTTGCCCTGTGTCATGCTCAGCGCCGCGCTGAGTATGTCGTAGCCCACACGCTGGACACGGGCATGGATACCAATTTACTGTTCGAGGAGCAGTTGAATTAATACTCACGCTCCTGATTGATAGTTTGGCTTGATACTTGCGGTCCCACGGTCGTCGGCGCGACCAAACAACCGCTTAAGTCAGTACTGAACAGACAACAAAGTGTGGTGCGCTTAATCGGCATTTTGCGGTAGTTCACGGTGGAAGATTTGGATATGGTACTTTTCGTGGCGCAATTTCTGCGCAACAATCTCGGCAACGGCGACGCTACGATGCTGCCCACCAGTGCAGCCAAAGGCCAAAGAAAGATAGCTTTTGCCCTCAAGCTGATAACGTTCAAGAGTCACAGAGAGGAGATTGCTCAAGGCATCGAAAAACGCTGGATAAATTTCGTCCTGTGCGACATAGTCTGAGACAGCAGTGTCGGTGCCATTACGCTCGCGCAGGGTAGACTCGTAATGCGGATTGCGTAAAAACCGGACATCCAACACCAGATCGGCATCGCGGGGAATCCCGCGTCCGTAGCTGAACGAGATCACGCGGATACGCATTTTTTTTCGTGGAACCGTCAGTCCTAAGCCAAGCAAACGCTGGCGATGTTGCCAGATACTCTGCCCAGTGGTATCAATGCGATAGTCTGCTGCGCTTAACAGCACACTCAGCAGTTCCCGCTCCTGCGCAATACCATCCATCAAGCGGATGTCTCGTGCCATGGGGTGAGTGCGCTTGGTTCGACTAAAACGTTGAATCAACTCATCATCAATGCAATCAATGTACAGCATCGACAGTGCGTCTCCGATGTTACAGCGAACCTCGTTCAGCGTACTTAAGACTGCTTGGGGATCAAAATTGCGATTACGCACGTCAATCGCTATCGCCATCGGACTAGACCGCGCTTCGACCACCACCTCAATCAAGTGGGCGGGCAGATTGTCCACAGTCTCACAACCAAAGTCCTGAAGGATGTGCAGTGTACTCGATATTCCTGCTCCAGATAGTCCGGTGACAATCAGAACGCTTAGGTTGGACTCTTGCCTGTTCGCGGAGCGTTCGATCATGATAGTTCTGCACAATGCGCAACATGAAAAGGCCGCTCCAGCGCTAGGGTAGGGATCATGCGGCGAACCTCGGCGGGTTGATTCGGGTCAAGATCGGCGATGACACACTGTTGTCGGGAACTGCCACCCTCACCAACCACCTCACCCCAAGCGTTGACAATCAGGCTATGCCCGTAGGTCTTGCGACCATCGGCATGATCCCCACCTTGGCAGCAGGCGATCATCAAGGCACCATTTTCAATCGCCCGCGTGCACACCAGAGGGTGCCAGTGCACTGCTCCGGTGGTGGCAGTGAAGGCCGAAGGCGCAGTTAGGATGGTGGCTCCGGCTTTTGCCAGCGCGCGAAACAAGGCGCCAAAGCGCAGATCAAAACAGATTGTCATCCCCAATTTTCCCCATGGAGTGTCGACCAGTACCGCCTTGTTTCCGCCACGAAAGGCCGAAGATTCGCGATAGCTTTCGCTATCAGCAAGATCAACGTCAAACAAATGAATCTTGTCGTATTTGGCGCAAATTCGGCCTTTGTCATCAATGACGTAGCCGCGATTGCGGAAATGCGCTTTCCTGAGGATGATCAAAGATCCAACATGCAGCCAGACACCGTGATGTAGCGCAAGTTCTTGCAGAGCATCAAGGAAAACAGCACTCGAAAAATTTTCCAATGCCACGCGTGCTTGCACCTTGTCCATTTGCATCAGATTCGCCATCTCTGGCAGTTGCACCAATTGTGCCCCTTGCTTGGCGGCAACTGCAACGCCGGCACTCAGCTGGGCCAGGTTCTCGGCGATGTCCGTCGTGGCACAAAACTGCACACAGGCTGCGCGAAGAGGAGGAAGTACGGTCATTGTTGACTCGACTACGCGAAAAATAAGTATCTTAACCCTATCACAAGGCCGTACAAGAAAACCAGCCGTTAGCGCTGGCGATACTTGACCCTGTGGATGGCAAAATATACTACATTAGCGAGTAATTTTCCTAAATTTTCACGCTGATCTGCTGATGACTGAACTTCCTGATTTGAAACACACGGTGTGTTTGCCGAAAACCGATTTTCCGATGCGTGCTAAACTGCCCGAACTTGAGCCCAAGATGCTGGCGCGCTGGTCGGAGATTCAACTGTGGCAGAAAATTCGTCAGCAATCGGTGGGGCGTGAAAAATTCATTTTGCACGACGGGCCGCCCTACGCCAACGGGCATTTACACATTGGGCATGCACTGAACAAAATTCTCAAGGACATCGTTAACCGCAACTTTCAGAAGATGGGACGTGATGCCAATTACGTTCCGGGTTGGGATTGTCATGGCTTGCCAATCGAATGGAAAGTCGAGGAGCAGTATCGCGCCAAGAATTTGAATAAAGATGAGGTGCCGATCAACGAGTTTCGTGGTGAATGTCGTCGCTTTGCCGCGTACTGGATGGGGGTTCAGGCCGAGGAATTTCGTCGTCTTGGGGTCTTTTGTGATTGGGAGAACCCCTACAGCACTATGAGTTTTGCTGCCGAAGCCACTATCGTGCGTGAGATCGGTAAGTTTTTGATGAACGGTTATGTGTTCCGCCGTGAACGTCCTGTTATGTGGTCGGTGGTCGAGAAAACTGTGCTGGCGGATGCCGAGATCGAATATGAAGAGATTAAGTCGCCCTCGATCACGGTGAGATTCCCGATCCAGCACGCCAGTATCCCGGCGCTTGAAGGCGTTTCGGTACTAATCTGGACGACGACGCCGTGGACAATTCCGTGTAATCGTGCCGTTGCTTTGCAGATCAAATTCACCTATCAGGTCATCCGTATCACTGAGGCTACCGAGAAATCTGGTGCAGTCATTGGCGAGAAAGTATTATTGGCTGAGGACTGTGTTGTGCGTGCCATGGCTGAGGCCGGGGTCACGGGCTATGAGGTGGTGTTTGCTTGTCCAGCGCAAGGTCTTGCAGGATGCGTTGCGGGGCACCCTTTGCGCGCATTAGGTTTTGATCACGACGTTCCACTGCTGTTTGGCGAATACGTCACCAACGAACAGGGTACGGGCTGTGTGCATGCTGCTCCTGGGCACGGGGTGGATGATCATCGGCTTTGCCAAGAACATGGTATTGAAACCCCGGTCACGGTGATGGCGGACGGCCGTTATCATGATAGTGTGCCGATGATGCAGGGGCATGAAGTCATCACCGAAGAGGGGGTGTTCGGCTCGGCGAATGGACACGTGATCCGTATGTTGCTCGCACAGGAGCAAATGTTCACCAAAGGCTCGGTGCGCCACAACTATCCGCATTCGTGGCGTTCCAAAAAGCCCGTGATTTACCGTGCGACGGCGCAATGGTTTATCAGCATGGAACACAAAAACCTCCGTGCTCGAGTCCTCGCGGAAATTGCTAAAACTCGCTTCGTTCCGTCACAAGGGCAGAGTCGGTTGCATTCACTGGTTGCCGCACGTCCAGATTGGTGTATCTCGCGCCAACGGGCGTGGGGCGTGCCAATTGCAATTTTTATCGATCAGCGCACGGGCGAGCCATTGCAGGATCCTGAGGTGATGGAGCGTATTGCCAAGGCCTTTGCCGAGGAGGGCGCGGACTGTTGGTTCGATAGTCCGGCAGGGCGTTTCCTGGGTTCAGCCTACAACCCGGCGGATTACGAGCAGATATTCGATGTCGTCGATGTGTGGTTTGACTCGGGCAGTTCGCACAGCTTTGTCCTCGAGGCGCGCGAGGATTTGCAATCGCCAGCTTCGCTGTACCTTGAGGGTTCGGACCAGCATCGGGGTTTCTTTCATTCCTCGATATTGCAATCCACGGGAACCAGAGGCCGAGCACCGTACCAAGCTGTGTTGACCCATGGGTTCACGCTGGATGAAAAAGGTCAGAAGATGTCGAAATCGCTCGGCAACATCATCAGCCCGCAACAGATCAACGACGCATACGGTGCCGAGATACTGAGGCTGTGGGTAGCGACGCTGGACTACAGCCATGATATGCGGATTGGTGAGGAGATCCTCAAGGGGGTCGTGGATATCTATCGTCGGATGCGCAATACTCTCCGCTGGCTGATGGGAAATCTACACTATTATGATCAGAATCGCAAAGTTCTGCCCGGGAACATGCCCGAGTTAGAACGTTTGATTCTACATCGCCTCTACGAAATTGATCAGCAATTGCGCGATAGCCAGATGCGATTTGACATCCAGCAGGCAACGCGATTGCTGTTCCAGTTTTGCAATCAGGACCTTTCGGCATTCTATTTCGATCTGCGTAAGGATACGCTCTATTGCGATGCCAGAGACGACCACAAACGTCTTTCCGCATTGACGATGTCGGCGATGCTGTTCGATATCTTGACGGTGTGGCTCTCGCCCGTGTTGACCTTTACTACCGAGGAGGCGTGGATTATCCAAACTGGAGACGTGGCGGAAAATTCAGTGCATCTACGGGATTATCCGGTTATTCCGCCGGAATGGTACCAGCCTGAACTTGCTGCACGGTGGGAAATCGTGCTCAATGTACGTAAGGTGGTGCTGGGTGCGCTTGAAGTAGAACGCAAGGCGGGCAATATCAAAAGTGCACTCGAAACCCATCCGGTGGTTTTTGTCGCTGATCCGGATATCCAGGACGCGATAAAGGGCATCGACCTTGCTGAACTGTGCATTACGGCTGGGTGCGATATTGTCGTCGATTCGGCACCAAAAAACGCCTTCCACCTCAATGAAGACCGGAATATCGCTGTGATCATCACCCCAGCGAATGGTGAAAAATGCGCGCGGTGTTGGAAAGTGACCATACCCGATACACGGCTACTATACACTAAGCCGCTCTGTCAGCGTTGTGTGGGGGTGTTGCTCCGCGATTTTCATCTCAGCTAGAAGGCAGAGGCAGTGCTGAAACCACGGCTGTTGTCTTTGGTGTTCTTTCTGATTGTCTTCGCGGCGGATCAAGGCACGAAGTTCTGGGCAATCGACGCGTTTGCGCCGATCGGAGGTATGGCGGTGACTGGGTTTTTCAATCTGGTTTTTGTTCTCAATCACGGCATCACTTTCGGCATGTTTCAACAATCAGACCCGAATGGAGTCTGGTTGCTGATTGGGTTTTCTCTGGCGATTGTCGCCTATTTGCTCTGGATGTGGTGGCATAGTGAAAGCGATGTCGAGGTCATGGTGCTGATGGCAGTGATCGGCGGTGCGACGGGCAATGTACTTGATCGTGTACGCATTGGTGCGGTGGTGGATTTTTTGGATTTTCACATCGCGGGTTATCATTGGCCAGCGTTTAATATTGCCGATAGTGCAATTGTG
>JABSOH010000012.1 GCA_013216065.1 Alphaproteobacteria bacterium | reverse complement strand
CAAGTTGATGAATTTTCGGTGTGATCCGATCAAGCCAGGGAATCAACTCCGCATCAGGGTCTTGATGGGGTGGTGCGGTGTATAACCCGTCAACATCGCTGAACATCACTAAGACATCCGCGTTGATCATGCCTGCAACCCGCGCCGAAAGACGGTCATTATCGCCATAACGTAAGGCACGGCTGCTGACAGTGTCGTTTTCATTAATCACTGGAACTACACCACAATCCAACAGTTCCTCTAACGTACCGCGCACGTTCAAATGGCGACGACGGTCTTCGGTATCTGCTGGATTAATCAGCACCTGCGCAATCTCGACCCCCACCGCATCAAAGGCATTAGCGTAGGCCATCATCAAACGCGGCTGCCCTACCGCGGCCAGAGCTTGCTTGCGCACCAGAGTCTCGCTATCCTGCACTGCACGATCCCGCGCTGCTGCAACCGCGCCACTGCTGATCAGCACCACCTTCGTGCCGGAACGACGAATCGCGGTGATATCAACCACCAGATCATCAATCCAATCGGTACGCAATCCACGGTTTCGTCCGTGCATCAGCAATGACGAGCCAATCTTGATGCAGAGCACCCTCGCCGACTTAAGTAATTCTGCCCCACTGTGCCGCACCATCATTATGCCGACATCTCAGTTTGAGTGTGATAATACTGCGTCAACCAATTGATTAGGGCTTGCGTGCCACCACCAGCGACGCTGCTAACACGGCCGGCGATGGCTATACCCTCAGCGTTCAAAGTCGCCTCAAGTTCGTCGAGCAGTTCCGTATCCAGATAGTCACACTTACTCAGCCACACCGATTCTGGCTTGGTGAGCAATTCAAGGCTATAAGCTTTGAGTTCGTGACGCACGGTACGGTAGTGCGCCACCAAGTTCTCTTCGCTAACATCCAGCAAATGCACCACCACACTACAACGCTCGACGTGACCTAAAAAACGATGTCCTAAACCCTTGCCTTCGTGCGCGCCAGCAATCAGACCGGGTATATCGGCCAGAATACAATCTCGGCTCGGCAGACGCAGTACACCGAGACTCGGATATAGCGTCGTAAACGGATAATCCCCAACCTTGGACTTTGCCATGGTTAAAGTGTTGAGTAAGCTCGACTTCCCCGCATTTGGCATTCCGATCAGGCCAATATCAGCCAGTAATTTAAGCTTAAGCCACAGGTAGGCCTCTTTGGCTTCGCCGCCTTTTTCAGCGTAGCGCGGTGCTTGATTGGTGGCAGATTTGAACATCGCGTTGCCACGCCCACCGCGCTCGCCGGGCAGCAACAATGCTTCGCTACCCGCCTCGGTAAGGTCGTGCAGCATTTTGATTCCGTCTTCATCAAAAATCTGCGTGCCAAGCGGCACTTCGAGCGTCACATTGTGACCCTTCTTGCCATGACGATTGCCGCCTTTGCCCGTTTCGCCAGTGCCCGCACGGAAATGCTGTCTGTAGCGATAGTCAATCAGGGTGTTGAGGTTATCTACCGCGCGGACATAGACCGAGCCACCGCGTCCGCCATTGCCACCATCAGGTCCCCCGCGCGGAATAAACTTCTCGCGTCGAAATGACACGCCGCCGCCGCCGCCAGCACCAGAACAGACAAAAATTTTCGCTGAATCAAGAAAGCGCATCCCTGCCCCCAAATTTAACGGGTCGGGCAAATCAGGTCAAGAAAGGCGAATCTACGCTGAAGGCTCGACCGAGACAACTTGACGATGACCTTTGTAAGTGAACTGCACTTGACCTTCAGCTAGCGCGAACAGCGTGTGGTCTTTGCCCATGCCAACATAGCCCCCCGGATGATATTGCGTGCCACGCTGACGAATAATGATGTTACCCGGCTGAACAACTTCACCACCGTAAGCTTTCACGCCCAAACGACGACCCGCACTATCGCGACCGTTGCGGGAACTACCGCCAGATTTCTTATGCGCCATGAACTAATCCTCAAAAAAACATGCACCAAAAACTACGGTGCTATCTCTATTGAATGTCGGTGACTTGCAGAACCGTCAAATTTTGACGGTGCCCCTGAGTGCGTTGATAGTTTTTACGGCGTTTCTTTTTGAATACCTTCACTTTTTTACTACGGCTATGCTCTAGAATTTTTGCCATCACCTTAACCTTTGCCACAGCCGCGCCAACTTTCATCGTTTTGCCGTCGAACACCGCCAGCACACGATCAAGCGTAACCTCGTCACCAACGTCACCCATCAAACGTTCGGACTTAAAAACCTGATTTTTCGCGATTTTATACTGTTTCGCACCAGTTTCGATGATGGCAAACATGTGCTTTAACCAATAAATTAGAGTGATTTTGAAAAGTCATGCGACAAATAACAGCACACACAAAAGCCCCAGGCCCATGTCCAACGAAAAACAGAGTGTGAATTGAGTTTCTCAGCAGGTATTACGCCGCATCTTCTGAGATGTCAAGCCTGATTCAACACCGAAAAGCCGCAGTCCATCTAAGGAATGTCAACGATCCGAGGCCGAGTTTTTGCTTGAAGAATATGGCGGCATTGCCTATGGGACTGAGCATCACCACCAAACTGAAGAATTATGACCAAGGCCCTGTCGCGCATACGCAATTTTGCCATCATCGCTCATATTGATCACGGCAAGTCCACACTGGCAGATCGCTTGATTCAGCATTGCGACGGCCTCAGTGACCGCGAAATGCGCGAACAAGTGCTGGACTCGATGGATATCGAGCGCGAGCGTGGCATCACCATCAAAGCCCAAACCGTGCGTCTAAAGTATACCGATCATTCTGGCAGGAGTTGGCAGCTTAACCTGCTCGATACCCCCGGGCATGTTGATTTTGGCTACGAGGTCTCGCGCTCACTATCGGCTTGCGAGGGTGTTCTGTTGATCATTGATGCCTCACAGGGGGTTGAGGCCCAAACTTTGGCCAATACCTATATCGCAGTAGATAACAGTCTTGAGATTATTTTGGTCTTGAACAAGATCGACCTTCCCGCTGCAGAACCGGATCGTGTCCGAGAGGAAATTGAAAATGTGATCGGCATTGATGCCAGTACCGCGATTGAAACATCGGCGAAAACAGGTGCCGGGGTTACCGAATTGCTCGAAGCCATCGTAACACGTCTCCCCGCGCCCTCGACACCGAGTACCGATCAACTCTGCGCCTTGTTAATCGACAGTTGGTATGATTCGTATATGGGCGTGGTGATGCTGGTGCGGGTGTATTCCGGCACCATAAAGAAGAACATGAAAATCCGCTTTCTAGCCGATGGCACTGATTATCGTGTGGAGCAGATCGGTATTTTCACTCCGAAAGCCACAGCTATGGACAGCCTCAGCGCTGGCGAGATTGGATACGTCGTTGCCGGGATCAAAACCGTTTCAAACTGTCGAATTGGTGATACCCTCACCCAGGCGCAAAATCCCATTACGACACCTCTGCCCGGTTTCAAGCCCTCAGTCCCAGTAGTGTTCTGCGGGCTTTTTCTGCAGGATTCCAACAACTTTCCAACTTTACGCGAAGCGTTAAAAAAACTTGCCTTAAACGACTCGAGTTTCAGTTTTGAGGGAGAGACCAGCCCCGCATTGGGCTTCGGCATGCGCTGTGGCTTTTTAGGGCTATTGCACCTCGAGATTATTCGCGAACGCCTTGAACGCGAATTTGATCTTGATCTCATCACCACAGCCCCATCAGTAATTTACAAAATTCATTTGCGCAATGGAGCGTTGATGGATCTGCACAACCCAAGCAATTTTCCTGATCCGGCGGTCATCGAATCGATCGATGAGCCATGGACCAAGGCGACCATCATGGTGCCAGAAGCCTACGTCGGTCCAGTGCTGACGCTTTGTGCGGAGGTTCGCGGTGTTCAGGAATCGTTAGAATTTCAAGCCTCGCGCGCCATCGTCCGCTATTTGTTGCCGTTAAACGAGGTAGTGTTCAACTTCCACGACCGTCTCAAGTCGATCAGTCGTGGCTATGCGTCGTTTGATTACGAGATGTTCGACTATCGCCGTGGTGAGTTGGTGAAAATTGCTATCCTCATTAACAGCGACCCTGTCGATGCCCTGTCGATGATCGTTCATCGGAACGAAGCGGAAGGCCGGGGACGGGCGATTTGTGAGAAGCTGAAAGACCTGATCCCGCGACAAATGTTCAAAGTGCCGATTCAGGCCACTATCGGTGGCAAGGTCATCGCGCGCGAAACTGTTGCGGCAATGCGCAAAGACGTTACAGCTAAATGTTACGGCGGTGATGTGACGCGCAAACGCAAACTTTTGGACAAGCAGAAAAAAGGCAAGGAGCGCATGCGGCAATTCGGCAAGGTCGAAATTCCGGGCAAGGTCTTTATCGAGGCTCTCAAGATCGACTAGACACGCTTTGTTACGGACTTCGTTGTTGGATCAAGCGACGGCGTTCTGGAAAGTCTGGGTGGCTGGTGAGCCAGCTTCCCTCAAGGCATCCGGCTTCGCCGCAAGCCGCAAGTTCTAAACGCGCAAGAGCGCGCGATAATGCTGTAGGATCAATTCCTTGCTCTAAAAGAAGTTCCACCGCACCAAGATCAGCCTCGCGCTCAAAATTCCGCGAATACCCCGCCCGCGCAAGCGCGCTATAGGATAGAGCGAATTCTTCGACAACACTATCGTCAAGGCCGAACAGAAACGCCATAAAGCTCATACCCATATAGCGCAGTACCTGCCGCACACCATGGCGGGCGCGAACGTGCATGACTTCGTGCGCCAGTACAGCGGCGAGTTCATCTGGATATTCTTTCAGCAGGTGGAGCAAATCATCAGTAACCACGACCACGCCGCCGGGCATGGCTAGCGCATTGGCACCAAACAGTTCGGAGTTCCGCACCAGCAAACGCCCCGCAAACGCCGTCCCAGCAAAGGCGCGTTCGGCCAGTGGAGTAAAAATTTCTTCGGCGTGGCGTTGCTCAGTCTCAGACAGCATGCTCGGTGAAAAAAATACTCCATCGACACTTTTTTCAACCTTCTGCCCTAAAATCACATCGACCTGGTGCGGCACCAGCACAAGGACAGCATCGCTGATCCCCGGCAAGACCTTACGAATACCCACCACCGCAGCAACCAAAACCAACGCCAAAATTAGTGCTTTCACCGGATGGAAGACTCCGAGCCAACGCAACACGCCGTCCATCAAGTTTCCTGTGAAGCCCCGCGGTAGAGAATCGCACGTTTCGAAGCGCAGCCCGTTCTGTAAGGTGATCAAATTTGGCACCCGCCCTACTGCCGGACTGATCAACTTCACTTGCACGATTTCAGCCAGTGTGACAACGGTTTCAAGCCAGTATTGACCATCCTCATCGCGCCACATCTGTCCCTCAACGAAGGCAGCTTCTAAAGGGCGAAACAGTTTGCCACCAAGTTTGCTCATCAGCCTACCAAGGATCGAAGTCAAAACCGTCTAAATCGGCATACTCAGAAGCCATCGCCGAGGCGTGCTCCTGTTGTTGATCTACCATACTTTCAAGGTTTTGAGTGAAGGTCGTCGCAGTATTCCCGATGAGGTATCGTTCGTAACGGATTTTCGCCCACGGCACCAGCAGGCTCAGCGAAACGATGCTGAGGATGAGGTTGCTCACCTTGATCCAAAGTAAATGCCGCCAACAGTATCGCGCGTGCATGTACACTGCTTCGCACGTATTTTGCTGGTCAATGGCGTGAGTCGAGTTCAAAATCAAATCCCGAATCATGCCGCGAAATGCTGCGTACAGCGGTATAACTACAACAATGAAAAACAGAATCATCGGTAGAAACCACTCAAAGAGGAAGTCTGGACCGTTGATCACCGCATCGTCATGGATCAATAAGAACGTTACAGTTGCCACACCAATGCCGTACCCAAGACCAAGACCAAGGTATAAATACACGAGCACCCTCAAAGCATAGCGTTGGAGGCTAACAGTATTCTTCAAACGCAGACTGCCCCAAGCGATATGGTTGACCACCATTTGTGCCATGGTCCTCGCCGCCCACGGATAAAGGCATAAGGCAAACACAAACGCTGCCAATAAATACCCCACAGACGGATTCGGCGCCTCCATCTCGCTCATAACAGTCTCGATCTCAGCAGAATACCACACCGAAAGCAGAAAAGACGGCAGGAAAGCAATCAGAAGCGGCAACATACCTTTCATCGCAATGCGATAATTGCCCATCCAGCGGAAATGGATATTGTGCCAACTCACCACACGACAGCGAAAAGCCATACCGCGATCAAGAATCCAAGGTAATACAACGGCCAAAATCAGCATAAAGATCACATACAAATGCGTCGCATAATAGCCTATGTTCGAATAGACTAGCAGTATCGCCATGGCGATTATCCGACCGATCAGGATCTTGCCGCCTGTAGCATGGTACTGCAAGACGGAACCTGCAATTTCGGTGTTACCCAAAAAATAGCGATTACGACGTACCTTGGCCCAAGCGGAAAAAATCCCTAAGGTGATGATGCTCAACAACAGGTTGCTGAGCCAGATACCAAAATATTCCGATGCCTTACCGTGAAAACGCCACGGCACAAACTCGTTTTCGGAATCATCAATCATAAACTAGCTTTCAGCGTAAAGTGGTTCTCGAGTGGCAGGCATGACGCGCCGGGTTGTGCGCATAGTACCACCACCAAGCACGCGCTCGGCGGCATAAAAAACACAGGCCTGCCCCGGCGATACCCCGTATTGCGGAGTCTCAAAATGTACTTCTACCCGGTCGGGGCGAATGGATTTCAGCATTGCTGGGATCGGCGTCATTCTCGAGCGGAACTGCACTGTTAAGGCATAGTCCTGATCAGGAATCGCCATCAACCAATTGATGTCCTCGACGATAACACTCGCGACCATCAACGCTTCGTGAGAACCAACCACGACCTCAGCGCGCTCTAGATCAATGGCCACCACGTACAATGGCTTTTCCAAGCCGCCAAGCCCTAAACCGCGACGCTGCCCAATGGTGTAGAAAATCACTCCGCGATGCCGACCGAGAATATTTCCTTCAAGATCAACTATATGACCCGGCTTTAATGCATCGGCACGATATTGTTGTACGATTTTGGCATAACCGCCTGCGTCGGATACAAAACAGATATCCTGACTGTCGGGCTTATCCGCCACCGACAGGCCGAAGCGTAAAGCCAAGGCGCGGGTTTCGATTTTGTTCTTACCGCCCAAGGGAAACAGCAAGTCTTGGAGTTGGTCGCTGCGCGTCGCATACAAAAAGTAGCTTTGGTCTTTTTCGGAATCCGCGCCCCGACGTAGCTCAATCCCTTCCGGGGTTTCAACACGCTGAATGTAATGCCCGGTTGCGAGGTGATCCGCACCAAGGGTACGTGCTTGTGCGAGTAGATCGCGAAACTTTACGGTTTGATTGCACTTAATGCACGGGATTGGCGTTTCGCCACGAGCGTAGCTGTCCGCAAAGTCCTGAATAACGTCTTTGGCAAAACGGCTTTGATAATTCAGCACGTAATGTGGAATGCCGAGCCTCGCAGCAACCCGCTTTGCATCATAGATATCTTGCCCGGCACAGCAAGCGCCTTTGCGCATAGGCGAATCAACCCCAGAATCATAGAGTTGCATCGTTATCCCGATCACCTCGTGTCCTTGCTCGGCCAGCAAAGCTGTCGCGCACGAAGAATCCACCCCACCCGACATGGCGACCACAATTTTTTGGCGATGGGTCATTTTAACGGTGATGATCTGACAATCAGGCGAAATCAACGAATCGTACAAAAAGCACTCGCCGTGGTGTAGCGTATACCGCAGGCGAATTCAACGTGATAATATCGCAAGGACACGGCAGAATGCAGACACTTATCTCCCTGCTGGTATTCAGTGTACTCGGCTGCGGCCTCTGGGCAAACCTTAGCGCACGCGAAATTAACCCAACAGATTTTGCAATATGGTTGGTAGAACTGCGTCAGGAGGCCATTGATCAGGGCGTTAGCGTGAAACTTGCACACACTGCACTTGACAACCTCACCCCTAGCGCGTTTATTTTGTCCTTCGACCGTCGTCAACCAGAATTGTCGCTAGGATTTTGGGACTATTATGCGCGTGGGGTAAGTGCAAATCGCGTTAAGACCGGAAAACAAAAAAAACAAAAAAATCAGTCTCTTTTGGCAAGAATCAGCCGAAAATATGGCGTTCAGCCTCGGTTTTTATTGGCGTTCTGGGGACTTGAATCGGATTTTGGACGCATAAAAGGTGATCATGACTTGGTGCAAGCCTTGGTGACGTTGGCATACGATCCACGACGCAGTGACTTTTTTCGCACCGAATTGATCCAACTACTCAAAATCATTGATGCTCACCACTTGACACTCAAGGAAGCGCGCGGATCGTGGGCCGGGGCTTTCGGCCACACGCAGTTCATGCCAAGCACATTCGCTGCCTTTGGCGTGGACGGCAATCAGGACGGAAAAATTCACCTGATCAACTCGCACGAGGACGCTCTGTACTCCGCCGCAAACTATTTACGCAAACTCGGCTGGGATGATGAAAAAACTTGGGGACGTGAAGTGACTATCCCCAAAGGATTCGACTACTGCCTTGCCCAACTTGAACGCAAAAAAACTTTGAGCGAGTGGCAAAAACTGGGAATCACCACCGCAAAAGGTGCAGCCTTACCCCGCGTCGAACTCAAGGCGAGCCTGATCGTCCCAAGTGGATCAGGAGGTCCTGCGTTTTTAGTGTACGACAATTTTCACCGTATCATGCGCTGGAATCGCTCGATTTTCTTTGCCTTGAATGTTGGCTTACTATCCGATGCCATCGCTGAACGTGCGCGCCTTCAAGCGCAACCTCCCAGGAATTACACCGCCTTAAAAACTCAACAAATACAACAAATACAACAGGCTTTGGATCAACGAGGGTTTAATACGGGCACCCCGGATGGAGTCATTGGACAACAAACCCGACAGGCTATTCGCGATTTTCAAAGCCAAAACGGCCTGACCCCTGATGGCTATCCCAGTATGGCAACCCGGAAATTACTGGCTGTGTCACCGTAATTGCTCAACAAAACACTTGAGACCACGACCAGAAAAACGCTATTTCAGACACTAGTTTTACATTTACTCCGCTCAAGTCATTTTCGCATGCGCACTCCTTTATGTCTAATCATGACCGTCGCCTTGCCGTTCCTGGGTAGCTGCACCTCTTTTGAGTTGGTGACCGAGTTTACAAAGGAACGTCCAATCTTTGACCAGAACGGTCCGGTCGCGAGCGACGGTACACACTACAAGATTGGCCTGCCCTATCGCATTAACGGCACCACCTACTACCCCAAGGTCGATTACGATTACGAAGAGGTCGGCATGGCCTCGTGGTACGGCGAATCCTTCCACGAGCGTAAGACCGCTAACGGTGCAATCTTCCACATGCATGCGGTTTCCGCCGCTCACCGCACCCTGCCGCTACCCAGCCTGGTTGAGGTCGAAAACCTCAGTAACGGACGAAAATTGGTGGTTAAAGTCAACGATCGCGGGCCATTCCACAGCAACCGTATTCTTGATCTTTCTATGCGTGCAGCAGAACTTCTCGGTTTT
Organism: Alphaproteobacteria bacterium; assembly: GCA_013216065.1. Lineage (GTDB taxonomy): Bacteria > Pseudomonadota > Alphaproteobacteria > JABSOH01 > JABSOH01 > JABSOH01. The sequence continues at coordinate 13,632 of JABSOH010000012.1, read as the reverse complement.
AAGAACAAGGGCGTCGCTAAAATCAGAATCAAAATCTTGGCTGAAGAAAGCCGTCGTCTTGCCGCAAAAATGCAAGATCAAAAGACTTTGGTTGCGGCGGCAGAGCCCAAACCAAGCGAGGTTTCCTTGATACGCGTCGATGACGGCACCAAAGACGTGACCGAGCAGGTCGTCATTGCGCCGCTGAAAAAATTGGTCGGAACTCAAACTAATGCCGATATTCTCATCCCGCCTCGTGAAGGGGTTTACGTACAGGTTGCTGCGTTCTCGAAATTCCAATTCGCAATGATGGTGCGCAAGAAAGTCTCTGGCTACACAAGCACAATTGGCCTTGTGCCGCACCTGAATGGTGGTAGCGCGCAAATATATAAAGTGCTGGTCGGGCCTTTCATCGACATAGCTGCCGCAGCGCAAGCGCGCAACCATTTGTTGCGGCAGGATTTCCCCGGCGCACATTTGATCACCTGGAGGTCGTAAACGATGTTTCGCACTATCTCATCTGTTGGTGCTTGGGGGCTTGCTGCGTTGTTGCTCATCTCGCCTATTGCTGCCAAGGGCGAGGATATTCTGGCGGTGAACACCATTGCCGAATTTGCGTATCTCGTGGAACCGGAAACCGATAGCGTACTGTTCAGCAAAAATGCCGAGGCACGCATGTACCCGGCTTCGATGAGCAAAATCATGACGATCTATATTGCGTTCCGGCAACTCAAGGACGGCCTGATACGCCTCGAAGACGAAGTACTGGTGAGCTACAAGGCCAACCGCATGGGTGGCTCGCGGATGTTCATCGAAGAGGGCAAAACCGTTGCGTTGCAAAACATTTTGCGCGGCATCATTATCCAGTCGGGCAATGATGCCAGCATTGCTCTAGCGGAGTTCCTTGGCGGTGATGAGGCCAATTTTGCCGAAATGACGAACACCATGGCAGCCAGATTGGGCATGAAGGGCACTCATTTCGTGAATGCCAGTGGCTGGCCCGATGACGATCATTACACCACGGCGAAAGACCTCGCGATCTTAAGCGAGCATCTGATCGAAGAGTTTCCGGAGCTGTACCGCATGTTCTCGGAAAAAACTTTTACTTTCAGTGGCATCACACAAAAGAATCGCAACACGCTTCTTGGGCAAGGTGGGATTGATGGCGTGAAGACGGGACACACCGGAGTCTCTGGGTATGGTATGGTGACTTCGGGCGTGCAAAACGGACGACGTTTGCTACTGGTGGTCAATGGACTCGATAGCGGCGCGAAAAGGATGAGTGAATCACGACGATTGCTCGATCTTGGCTTTCGTTTGACGGTGGCCACGACTTTCTATGATGACGATACACACGTGACGACTCTGCCGCTTTGGTACGGCAGCAAAAACACTATCAGTGTTAAGGCAGTATCTCCAGTGACCATCACAACCAGAACCGCCTATCTTGAAAATCTGACCCAAACCATCACCTACGAAGAACCTCTGCGTGCCCCGATTAAAGCTGGCACCAAGATCGGCCAACTGCATCTGCATACTTCGGATAGTGTTCTACACACCGTCGACTTAATCGCGGCTGAAAGCGTTACGGACAAGGGCTACGCACAACGCTTTACCAGCAATATCAATTATCTGCTGTGGGGCGAAACTCCATGATCCCAGCACAGGGGCGATTCGTCGTCTTTGAAGGCGGGGACGGTGCCGGAAAGTCTACCCAGATCAACCTTCTCAGCCGATGGCTCAGCGAGCAGAGCATTCGCCACCGCCGAACGCGTGAACCCGGTGGAAGTTCGTTGGCCGAGCAGCTACGTGCCCTGATCATCGCCGGGGATAACGCTCCGCTCGTCGAACTGATGCTGTTGATGACTGCCCGCGCCGCACACATCACAGAGACCATCCGCCCCGCCCTCGAAAACGGGGAATGGATATTATGCGACCGCTTCCTCGACAGTACACTGGCTTACCAAGGGGCTGGATTAGGGGTTGATCCTGCGATGATCCAAACGATCCAACACGTTGTCTCGAAGGATATCAGCCCCGAGTTGACCATCTTGCTCGATATATCCCATGATGATGTCTCGATGCGCAACCCAGCCCCAAGCGATGGCATCGAGGCCCGTGATAATGCGTTTCAACGCCGAGTCTATCAAGGGTTTCGTGATCTTGCCGCCACAAAACCAGAGTGCTATCTTGTACTCAATGCACAGCGTCCGGTTAGAGACTTGCATCGCTTGATCGCCGAGCGCGTTTCAGACCTAATGCCCTGATCGTGGAAATACATCTGACTCCCATTTTCGGCAATGCATCGCGGCGCGCACAGTGCATCAAGCACTTTAGCGCTGGGGGGCACCACACTCTACTGATTGATGGGACACGAGGAATTGGCAAGGCGAGCTTCGCCGGACAATTGGCATGCTGGCTGTTGAATGGTGGAAAGGAAACCGGTCAGCAAATCCTGCCCAATCCTGATCAGCCTAGCACGCGCCAAATTATGAACGGTAGCCATCCGGATTTTCTCTCGATCAATTCCGAGTTGTTTGGCCGAAAATCGCAACAAATTCCCGTCGAAGCCCTTGAGGTGATTCGCCATTTCACACAACGTCAAGGCACTGCACAAAGACGTGTTGTACTGCTTGATTCTCTTGATAATTGTGTGCCCGTTCTGAGCCACGGTCTTTTGAAATTGCTCGAAGAACCGCCAGAAAGAGTGGTGTTTCTGCTTATCGCCCATCGGCTCGGCCAGGTGCTGGACACCATCCGTTCGCGGGCGCAGAGGATTAGCTTTCAATCACTCAGCAAAGGTGAGATGTGCGACTGTATGCCGTATCTTTTGCTTGGGGAAAACCCTCCGGCAGTGGAAACCCTCATCGCGCTGGGTGGTGGTGCACCGGGTCAGGCACAAATTTTGGCCGAGGCCGACCTCGATGGTCTGATCAGTAAACTCGGCGATCACCTGAATGCCCGCGAAACCAACGGCTCGGCTACTCGCGAACTGGTGCAGTATGTCTGCCATAAAAAATACAATCACTTTGCCGCGTGGCAACACCTCTGCGCCTGGTTCATGCGGGCAGTACTGCGTGAAAAGCTGCTCGGTTATACAGAAAATCACCCCAACATCACCGAGACCGCGCTTGAACCCTTTCGGGCGTTGGCAAGTGGTGATAGGGTGCAAAACACTTTTGCGGAAACCCTGAGCCTCCTTGAAAAAGTCCAACGGCCGCCAGCCTACCTTGATGCTGAACAAACCGTACTCAGCGTGATATTGCGTTGGCACGATCTGATCCATAAATGCCCGCACTGAGATGACAGTCATGGTTACGCGCCCGAGTTTTTTTATCACGACACCGATCTATTACGTCAACGCCGTACCGCACATTGGTCATGCTTATTCCGGCCTTGCCTGCGATGTACTGGCGCGCTTTAAGCGGCTTGATGGCTTTGATATGCATTTCCTCACCGGCACCGACGAACACGGTCAAAAAGTCGAGACCGCCGCGCGTCAGTGCAATATCGAGACCCGAGCCTATTGCGATCAAGTCAGCAAAAATTTTCAAGACTTGGCTCGGGCGATGAAATTCTCGAATGATGATTTTATCCGCACCACGCAAGAACGCCATTACAAGGGTTGTCAGGCGTTGTGGCGCGTGTTGGACCAAGCCGGACAAATTTATCAGAACAGCTATAGCGGCTGGTACTCAGTATCGGACGAAGCCTATTACGACGCTGAAGAGATAAGCGATGATGGCAAAGGCAGCAAAATTGCCCCGACGGGTTCTCGGGTTGCGTGGATCGAAGAACCAAGCTATTTCTTTCGTCTCAGCAATTGGCAACAGCCTTTGCTCGACTTTTATGCAGAAAACCCCGATTTTGTCCAACCGGAATCGCGCCACAACGAGGTATTGCGTTTTGTCGAGTCGGGACTACAGGATCTCAGTATTTCGCGCACCAAATTCAGTTGGGGTATTCCAGTGCCCGATGACCCTGATCATGTGATGTATGTCTGGGTTGATGCCCTGACCAACTACATTACTGCATTGGGTTATCCGGATACCAGCGATGCACGTTTTCAAAAGTTCTGGCCCGCCGACGTGCATGTGATCGGCAAAGAAATTCTGCGCTTCCATGCCGTGTACTGGCCAGCCATGTTAATGGCGGCAAAACTTGAATTGCCCCGTCGGGTCTATGCGCATGGTCTCTTGATGCGCGATGGGCGCAAAATGTCCAAATCTATCGGCAACGTGGTGACGGCACAGGAGATGATCCAGCGTATCGGCCTTGACGCTCTGCGCTATTTTTTGATGCGTGAAGTTCCCTTTGGGCAGGATGGGACCTATTCGGATCAGACGATGTATAACCGCTTGAACAGCGACCTTGCAAATGACCTTGGCAATTTGTGCCAACGTACCTTAAGCATCGTTGCCAAGCACTGCGCGGCTCAGGTACCGACACCGAGCGTGCTAACCCCGGAGGATGAGGTATTACTGAAACGCGCAGCGGCTTTGCCCGCTACAGTGCGTGAGTTGATGGATGCCATGGCCTATCATCGCGCGCTTTCCAGTGTGATGGCTGTGGCTTCAGAGGCCAATCGCTATATCAATGCCATGGCACCGTGGGTTTTGCGCAAAACTGATCCTGAGCGCATGGCGACAGTCCTGTATGTGATCATGGAAACCTTGCGCCAGATTGCCTTAATTCTGCAACCCTTCATGCCCGATGCCATGGCACGGATGTTGGATCAATTGGCTGTGCCGAGTGATCAGCGCGCATTTGTGGATTTTGCCAAGCCTTTGGTTACTGGCAATCCCCTCCCCAGCCCCAGCCCGGTTTTCCCGCGCCTAACACCGCCTGAATAAAGAGTAAAGATGCTGGTCGATAGCCACTGCCACCTTGATTATCTTGAACGCCGAGGTGAAAACATCGCCGCGGTACTCCAACGTGCCAAAGCGGTAGGGGTTGAGTGTTTTCTGGACGTAGCCACCACGCTTGTTGGTGAGCCAAAATTGCGCGAATACTGTGCGACATATCCCGGAGTGTTTCGTTCGGTAGGGGTGCATCCGAACCATGCGACTGAGGAACCCGATGTCTGCACCGAGGAATTGATCGCTTTATCGGATCAACCAAAGGTCATTGCCCTTGGCGAATGCGGCATTGACTATTTCCGCGAGCACACCACACCGGAAATCCAAAAAAAAGTCTTCCGCACCCATCTGGAAGCCGCTCAAGTCACTGATTTGCCGTTGATTATCCACACTAGAAATGCCGATGAAGATACCATCGCGGTGATGCAAGAAGTCTATCGCGAAAAACCCTTTCGCGGTGTATTCCATTGCTATACTGGTTCGGAAGCTATTCTCGCCGCGGCGCAAGAAATGGATTTTTATATCTCGGTCACTGGAATCTTGACCTATGGCAAATCCCAAGAACTGCGCGAACGCGTAGCAGGAATTGCGCCATCGCGGTTGATGGTGGAAACTGACGCGCCCTTTCTCGCACCCAAACCCCATCGTGGCAAACAGTGCGAACCGTATATGGTGCGCCATACTGCCGATATGCTTGGTGAATTACTCGATTTAAACGCAGTTGAACTTGCCGAGCAAACCACGACAAACTTTTTCCGCCTGTTCAAGCGCGCCAAACTCGAGATCACCTCATGAACGCGCGCGTAACCGTTCTAGGCTGTGGCACTTCTGGCGGTGTGCCACAATTGCACATCGGGTGGGGACAATGTGACCCGGGTGAACCGAAAAACCGGCGTAGCCGTTGTGCAATCCTGATCGAGCATCAAGGCCAAAGTATACTGATTGACACCACCCCCGAGTGCCGTTTACAGCTTTACGATCGCGATGTCAGCAAAATCAGCAGCTTGATCTATACCCACACCCACGCCGATCATTGCCACGGCATCGATGAAACGCGCTGGATCTGTCAAGCGCGCGATGCTGCATTGCCAACCTTCAGCTTTGTATCCTTCCTCGAAGATTTGAAACAGCGTTTCCCCTACGCTTGGTGGCCAATGAGAGAGGGGGCAAAGTTCTTTTATAAGCCTATGCTTTTACCGCAAGTCGTTGAACCTATGCGCCATTTTGAAAGTGCCGGGATGACGATCCTGCCCTTCGAACTTGATCACGGATATTCGTTTGTCCTCGGCTTTCGGATCGGAAATTTTGCCTATTGCACCGATGTCCTCAATCTGAGCGAAGAAAACTTCGCTGCCCTTGAAGGGGTGAAAATCTGGATCATCGATTGCTTGCGCAAACGACCTCATCCGACCCATGCCCATCTGGAGCGCACCTTAGGGTGGATTTCCCGCCTAAATCCCGAACGCGCTTACCTGACCCATATGAACGGCGATATGGACTATCAAGAATTGCTGCGCACCCTGCCCGACGGCGTTGAGCCTGGCTATGACGGTTTGGAGTTTACTTTCGATCCAGCGTAACACCTAAGTCTTCTGCGTCCTCCAGAATCCGACGGGCAGCATCACTGTAGCCCTCAGCGTCGTGCATCACCAACCCTGGCAACAGCACACACGGCGCGCGGCGGCTTTTTTGCGCAAACACCATCACCCGCTTCGCGTTCTGGCCAACGCGCGAATAAATCGGTAACAGATGGATATTACCAGCCTTGGGATTCAAACCCTCCAGAATCTCCGCGCTACGCCCGGGACAGTGAATCAATGCAAGCCAACCAAATTGCCGAGTATACCGCAAGGCGTGGCTCAGCCACTCTGCTAAAGGTGTATCCTCAATGTGGGTGTGTTGACGCTGGGGATCCACTGGCGCAGTATGCGTATTTCGGCGATAAAACGGCGGGTTCAATAACACCAAATCAAACGAATCCGAACCGACACCCAGTGCTTGCATCTCTTGCCGATGAGAAAAATCACCTGCAACGATCCGCATACGATTTGACATTGCATTATCTTCAGCATTGGCGCGCGCGAGGATAATGTTGTCCGCTTGAACCTCAATTCCCGTCAGTGTCGCCGCTTTCTCGCGTGTGCCATAACACAGCAATGCTTGGCCAACGCCACAACCTAGCTCCAAAACGCTCTTAGCCCGAAATGGAGTCGCACCAAGCAACACTGCATCAGTGCCTGCACGTAAACCTTCTGAACCTTGCCGAATCCGCACGCGACCGTGCAGAAGATGAAACCCATCGTGGGGCGGCAAGTTCTCAAGCCTCGTCATGTCTGGTGTTTTCCTTCACTCCTGCTCGTGATACACACAGCACGACGCTTACTCAATAGGATCCTTATCTCCACAGACTAGGCAACCATGTCACAAAATTCCCCATTTTATCACCTTGAAGGATTGCTTGGCGAGGACGTTATGTTCTTAAACGCCACGATCACTGAATCATTCCAGAACTCCGAAGCGTTGATCCCACAAGTTTCGCGCTACCTCATCGGCGCTGGGGGTAAACGCGTGCGCCCCTACCTTGCGCTTGGCATCGGAAAACTGTTTCATTCAGCATCGCCTAAACGTTTTCTTCAGGCCGCAAGTTTAGAATTCTTGCACACAGCAACGCTGCTACACGACGATGTTGTCGATCACTCGGAACAACGGCGCAAACAAAAGTCCTCGCATCTCGTGTGGGGCAACGAAGCCGCTATTTTAGTTGGGGATTTTCTGTTCGCCAAGGCGTTCTCCCTGATGGTCCAGCTTGAAAATCCCGCCGTTCTCGCGTTATTGGCATACACCGCTACCGCCATCGCCGAGGGCGAGATTGTACAACTCCACCGCGCACATGACCTCAGCCTCAGCGATGAAGAGTACATCGCCATGATTTCTGGCAAGACCTCGATCCTGTTCCGCGCCGCAACCGAAACTGCCGCCATGCTCGCCAGACAAGACCCGAGCGTTGCCCAACAATGTGGGGAATTCGGTCTCAATCTCGGCATTGCATTCCAGCTTGCCGACGATGTACTGGATTACGATTCCGATCAGCGTACTTTGGGAAAGAATATTGGTGATGACTTCCTCGAAGGCAAAATCAGCGCTCCTGCCCTGTACTCCTATCGTCAAAGTAACACCGAGATACGCGCCTTCTGGCAGCGCGCTATGAGTGGCAAGCGACAGAAGGGTGACTTCGAGCGCGCGCTGGAAATTCTTACGCAGCAAAATATCTTGCCACAAATCCAGCAACGCGCACTCGATTATGCCGAAAAGGCTATCAAGGCTCTCGACTGCGCTGTGGATAGCCCGATGAAAACCGCGTTAACCCATTGCGCGCGCTTCGCGGCTAGTCGATCCTACTGATTCTACGACAGATAGCGCTTGAGACCTGCGTCAAGATCATCAATTAAATCATCAATGTGCTCAAGTCCGACGTGAATCCGCAACAATTGATGATTGTTCGGCCAACCTGCATGGGATCGAGTGATTTGCGGTCTTTTCGGAATCAATAAGCTTTCGTACCCACCCCAGCTATAGCCCATACCGTAGTATTTCAAACGATCCAGCATCAAGGCGAGCTTGCTGCGGTTACGCTTGGGGATCTCGAAAGCAAACAGGCTAGTGGCACCGGTATAATCGCGCTTCCAAAGTTGGTACCCTGAATGTGATGGCAACGCTGGAAAATGCACTGCAAGCACCTCAGGACGCGATTCGAGCCACTCTGCCATGGTCAATGCGTTGCTCTGATGCACGCGCAAACGCGCTGGCATAGAGCGCAAACCACGCGCGGCAAGATAGGCTATCTCGGCACTGCAATGCCCGGTACCAAAAGCATAATGCGTGTTATCGACACGTTTCCAGTCTTCTTCGGTACGCGCGGCAATAAAACCCAGTAAGCAATCTGAATGTCCAGCAACATATTTGGTCACGGCTTGGATGCTGATGTCAACTCCATGCTCAAGAGGCTTAAAAAAGTACCCTGCCGCCCAAGTGTTATCCATAATGGTCTTGATACCACGTTGATTTACCATCAAGGCTATCGCGGGAATATCCTGCATCTCAAAGGTATCAGATCCAGGGGATTCTAACAGAATCACGCTCGTTTCAGAACGCAATAATTCGGCAATCTCTTCGGCAGAGGCACTTGGCACGTAGTACGTCGTCGAGATGTCCAAACCAGCCAGAACGTTATCCGCAAATCGTCGCGTTGGCTGATAACAATTATCGGGAACCAGCAAATGATCTCCTGCCTTCAGGAAAGTCATCAGGGAAATCGTAATGGCAGCCAAGCCCGACGGCACGAGATGTCCGCCAAAAGCGCCCTCCATCTCGCTGAGGTTATCGATCAGGCCAAAGTGCGTTACCGTACCGTGCAAGCCATAGCTACTGCGGGCTTGATGGGCGGAATCCAGTTCAGCAAGAGTCGGAAACAAAATTGTTGAAGCATGTACGATTGGCGGGTTCACTGCACCGTGCTGCTCTCTAGAGTTCCGATATCGGTGAATTAGAGCTGTTTCCGGGCGCATAATTTTTCTCCTAAAAATTGAAATTGAATACAAAAAATATATTTATTGACGTGATTTTTTCCATGCAGAATTATCGTCAAGACCAATAGAATATTGGTTTCGCCGTTTTACAGATTTGTCTCGTCTTGAAAAGAAAAAGTATGTTTTTTTACCATGACCATTAATCATGCTCGAAAAAACACGAATAAATTGCGTTTTTAGCTAGCATCAGTGTCTGGCGAGTGGGTTTATTATCATTTTCCTACTCGAATCCTGTGTCCGTGAGATGTCGATGAACTTTCAAGGTGCTGACACGTTCAATAGAAACACTCGGCAGGTACGTTCCCACTTCGGGAACCGAGTGGTATTTCAGTAGATATCGAATTACCTGAAGATGTACAGTTCAAGCAGTATAACATCAATTCTCATCGGTACAGGGGTTGCAACTTCCGGTATTGTCCAAAGAAGAAAACGTGCAACGCAATGCAATCAATATCAAGGTAGAAGTTGGTCGAAGAGTGGTGATCGCCATCCCCCGAAAACGAGACCTTCAAACGCGAGGTGCGCGTATGCGCTGAGATTCGCTTCATTGACACAACAAGGAGAGTCTATAATGTACTTTGCTTGTGTTATTTTGGCGCGGCCTTTTTGTAGCGGGAAGTTTTTGGCTTCCTCTCCCTCTGGTCTTTAACTGAAGCAAGATATATTCTAGTTAGGTGATGTCCAATGCACGAACTCGCCCCAATTGCCATAACACTGACCTTCACGACCATTATTGGTATCGTAATGGTGAGTATGCGACAGCCTGCTATGCTGGGCTACATGCTGTGCGGTGTACTGTTGGGGCCTAGCGGTTTTGGGTTGATTGAGGATCGCGATAGCGTCAATTTTCTCGCCGAGTTGGGTGTGATCTTGCTGTTGTATTTCATCGGCATGGAGCTTTCACTCAGCGTATTTCGAAATATTTGGCGGTTAGCACTGATCACTGCTGGAGCGCAAATTATCCTGAGCATCGTAGCGGTGTTTGGCTTCGCGCAATTTGTCACCTTCGATCCACTTAGCGCGGTGGTTTTGGGATTATGTTTGGCGTTCTCATCAACGGCAGTCGCCATGAAAATGCTTGAAAATTATAATCTTATACACAAACACAGCGGGCGAGTTGCCATGGGAGTTTTGGTGGCGCAGGATCTTGCAGTTGCTCCGGCACTTATCGCCATTAACATTATGGGAACCAATGCAGAAATTTCTGCATTGGAGATTATTCGCTATAGTCTGGGTATGCTGGCTTTGGTCGGAACCTGCATATATTTCGTTCAACGCCCGAAGATCAACCTGCCCTTTCACCGTATCTGGTTGATTGATGCCGATCTTGCGCCTTTAGGCTCGATCATGTTGTGTTTGACCGCAGCAGCTATCGCGAGCGCACTTGGCATGAGCGCAGGTTTTGGTGCATTCTTTATCGGTCTTATCGTCGCAAACTCGCGCCAACGCCACAACGTACACGACAGCGCCCGCCCTCTTCAATCGTTGTTGATGATGGTATTTTTCCTTGCGGTTGGATTGCTGATCGACCTCACATTCCTACAGGAAAACTGGGTAACAGTGCTCACGTTTTGGTTATTGGTGTTGGTATTCAAAACCCTGCTGAATATCGCATTGCTCCGTATACAAGGCACCTCGATGCAGTGCAGTATCATCGCCAGCCTATCGTTATCGCAATTGGGCGAGTTCTCATTCATGTTGACTGCGGTCGCCTTCAGCGTTGGCCTACTCGATGACTATTTGCGCCAAATGGTGATCTCTGTAACGGCGGTTTCTTTGATGACCAGCCCATTGTACTTTGATGCCATTCGCCGCCTTGACCACCGCGCAGCACAGCGCACGAATAGTACGCAGGTATTGCGCCTGATTTATTTTCGTGAGTTTCGATGGTTACGCTGGATAAGAGGCGCAATCGTGACCCCTGCAAAACGTTTTATATCTCGCAGGTCTTCTGATTCAGCACCAGAAGACCAATGATATCAGGCTTGCTTGAGCGTTTGAGCGAAGAACGTGCGCGCTCAGAACAAAACCTCCGCGCCAAAGCTCGCGATGTACTCGGTGTCGATGAAGTTGGGCGCGGCTGTCTCGCAGGTCCCGTGTTGGCAGCAGCCGTGTACTTTCATCAGCCAGAGGATTTTCCGGCTGAACTTACCTCGATGATCCGCGACTCGAAGACCTTAACAAAAAAACAACGCCTCGTCGTCTATTACGCCTTGAAGACATGCTGTCGCATCGGGATCGCGCAAGCGACGGTGCATGAGATTGATGAACACAATATCTTGAATGCCGCCTTGAGTGCGATGTCCCGCGCCGTCGCAAAGCTCACCACGGGGCTAGAGGACACATTCCAGCCCTTTGCTTTAATTGACGGTAATCGCGCTCCTGTCCTTGATATCCCGCACCTATGCGTCATCAAAGGAGATCAACACTGCGTCTCCATTGCTGCCGCTTCGATTGTCGCCAAGACCGTGCGGGATCGTTTGATGTGTGGCTATCATAAACAATTTCCACAGTACTCCTGGTCAAGAAATGCAGGTTACGGTACGCAAACGCACCGCGCGGCTCTCAAAACACACGGCGTAACCTTGCATCATCGACGTTCATTTCGTCCAGTGAAAGAAGCATTATCTAGATGTAGTACTTAAAACCGAGAAAAAACACAAAATACAGATGAATCAATAGGTAACGACATCCTTCCTTGACCGATTCTTTCCGATTCGCTATCCTTCGGAACCATGGTTCGCCCAGGCGATTCTTTTCTATTTTCTTAGGATTCTCACCATGTCCCAAATCTCCTCTTCCCTACCCCTTAATCAACTACTGCAAGGCGACTGTCTGAATGTCATGCAAAGCCTTCCGCCCGAGTCTATCGATGTTATTTTTGCCGATCCGCCGTATAATCTACAACTCGAAAAAGGACACACTGCACAAAACCTCACACGCCCGGACGGGTCAATCGTCGACGGTGTTGACGAAGAATGGGATCGCTTTCAAAGCCTCCAGGATTATGACACCTTCAGCCAAGCATGGCTTAAGGTGGCAAAACGCATTCTGAAACCCAACGGCACGATCTGGGTCATGGGCAGTTATCACAATATTTTTCGCCTCGGCAGTATTTTGCAAGATCTTGATTATTGGGTCTTGAACGACATCATCTGGGTTAAAAGTAATCCAATGCCGAATTTTCGCGGCCGGCGCTTCACCAACGCCCACGAGACCCTGATCTGGTGCGTGAAAGAACAATCCGCCAGCCACCACTTCGAATACCAAGCCATGAAAGCCCTGAACAATGGTGTGCAAATGCGTAGCGACTGGTATTTGCCGATTTGTAATGGCAAGGAACGCTTGCGCACCGAAACCGGAGATAAAGTTCACCCAACTCAAAAGCCTGAAGCCCTACTGTACCGCATTTTGCTTGCTAGCACGAAACCCGGAGATATCGTACTCGATCCGTTCAGTGGTACTGGCACAACGGCCTGTGTTGCGAAAAAGCTTCGGCGGAATTATATCGGAATCGAGCGTGATACCAACTATCTTAATTTTGCCCGAACGCGCCTCGCCCATACTGAGGCTCTTGCCGAAGATGACTTAAGCGTCAGCCAATCGCCTGCGAACAAGCCACGAATTCCGTTTGGTCGCTTGATCGAGAACGGACTGATGCGTCCTGGTGATCATCTCGAAAGCCCGTGCAAAAAGTGGCGCGCCACCGTCCGCGCTGATGGCTCAATCGCTTGTGGGGATCATCAAGGCTCGATCCATCAAGTCGGCGCAAAGCTCCAAGGCTCGGCAAACTGCAATGGCTGGACCTACTGGCAGGTACGTGCCAAGAAATCCCAAGCCGCCGTTATCAGTCTTGACAGCCTGCGCCAGAAATTACACTTCACGAGCCAATCTTGAACATATATGGATAATCCATTATAAATTGATTATACTATGCGGATGATTTATTCATCATATTTTCACCGTAAAGTTTTGTTGGTTCTCAAGCAGGATAGACTGACGATATTGCGAGGGCGTAACCAGGTATGGTGCTCTGGCCTGAGAAGCCTGATCCTAAACCGAACTGTAATAAACTAGGAACAAAGATTGATATGGAAGCTTTGGCACGTGATGATCCTGATGCCTATCGATATGAACGGGCTCGGCTCTGAATGGCTCGGAACAAATCTATTCAATTCAATCGAGGAGGGACAAGACTATGCAACAAA
>JABSOH010000118.1 GCA_013216065.1 Alphaproteobacteria bacterium | reverse complement strand
TCCGAAACGTTCAGCACGTTCATCTTGATCAGCGTCGGGATATATCTCAACATCGAGAGCCAGAAGATTAAGGTCAATCTTGCGCGTCCTGACACGAACGTAAGCCTTGATCGCAGGATTCTTCGACCTCCTCGCGACACTCGCAATGCCAACCGAAAAACGATCGGCAACTTGTTGAGAGGTCGGATTGTCACGCTTACGCACCGACAACACTTTTTATCTGAAATCCAGAGAATAAATCATAACAAATATATAATCAGAATTATAGCGTTTGGCTATATCGCCATTGATCGTGGCCAGTACACCAACGGCTTCACAGGCATAAACTGCGTTCAATCTTTTGCCCATCGCGACTCTGCGGAGATACTCTGAAATAAAAACACCCGCCCTGCTCGCTTTTGACCTGATTGAGCGATATTCGCTATTCGCGCAATAAGTAATGTATATCCATGCCGTTTACCCATCAGTGCACCATCTGGAGGTTTTGCTGGTTAAAACAAAAAAAGAGAGACGCAGCTTTTGTACCTCGCCCAAGGTGGGAGCGTCACCCTAAATTAAGGCCAACCAAAAAAACCGACGTACAGCAACAAAATAATTGAGGCAATGGACAGGTTAATCACCTAACGCGCATGCCGAATATAGCGCTGAATATCTTCGATCTCGTCGGAGACTTGCGCAAATATAGCGTACCGTCACGTGATTCTCGGCAATTTTCTTACCGCCCGATCTGCTGCAATGACGGCGCACCATCCGCAACAGCACGAAAACCGCCACCACGGTAATCGCAATGTTGACCTAAAAATCTTACGATTGATTCAGAATCTATCACTCCCCGCGATATCATGGCGATAATAGCCCGCTGCCCAACCATACTCAGAAATGGCGGCATAGGCGCTGTGGCGAGCGGCAGTGATGTCCGCACCCCGCGCACAAACGTTTAACACTCGTCCGCCGCTACTGCGCAATTGCCCACTATCATCGCGTGTCGTACCCGCATGGAACATCGTGACACCGATGCTTTCAGGCAGGGTTTCGGGCAAGGACAAGCCCTTGTTGTACGTTCCAGGATAGCCTGGTGCTGCCAAGACCACGTTGATAACAGCCTGATCGTACCAGCACGGTGGTGCAACCTGATTGAGCGCGCCGCGTGCTGCGGCAAACAGCAACGGCAACAGATCGCTTTCGAGGCGCAGCATCAAGGCCTGACATTCCGGATCCCCGAATCGGACATTGTATTCGATCAACTTAGAGCCTGTTGCCGTCAATATCAGGCCGGCGAACAACACGCCTTGAAACGGCGTGCCGCGTGCCTTGAGGCAATCGAGAGTCGGTTGAATAATCCGCGTCATGGCGTCGTTGATGATTTGTTCATCATCTCCAATCGGCATAAAACATCCCATTCCGCCCGTATTCGGCCCGGTATCGCCCTCACCAATGCGCTTGTGGTCTCTCGCTAGAGCTAACGGCAATGCCGTAGTTCCATCGCAAAGCACGAACAGGCTGGCTTCTTGACCCTGCAAACATTCCTCTATCACCACCAGCGCACCAGCATCGCCCAAGCTACGATCGTGCATCATCTCGCGAAGTGCTGTCATCGCCTCTTCGGTGCTTGCCGCCACCGTGACCCCTTTGCCCGCCGCCAAACCATCGGCCTTTACCACAATCGGCGCACCCCACGTTTGCACTACCGCCTGCGCAGTGGCCAGATCATGACACCGACGCCAGCACGCACCGGGAATCCCGGCCTCGTCGCACAAGGCACGCGTGAACGATTTCGAAGCCTCAAGTTGCGCTGCAGCCGCACTCGGGCCAAACACCAAAACCCCAGCTGTACGCAAGGCATCGGCAATGCCGGCAACCAGAGGCGCTTCAGGACCGATCACCACCAAATCAATCGCCTTCTTGCGCACAAAGTCCTGTAGTACCGTAGCATTGAGGATATCCAGCACGACATTCCGCGCCACCTGTGCCGTACCCGCATTGCCAGGTGCGCAAAACACCGTTTCGGCTTGCGGCGAATGCGCGATCTTCCAACACAGAGCATGCTCGCGCCCGCCACTGCCCAGCACCAAAATTCTGCCCATCGACACGGTCTCTCCGCAAGAATTGCTTTCGCCTCAAAGGTCACTTAGTATCAGATGATATCGGATACAATCGACGATCACAACTAAGCCGAAAACCCGCATGAACCTTGGCAACGACCGCACAGAGCTTTCAGTCAGCGAACTGTCCCGCGCCATTAAGAGCAGCCTTGAAGAGCAATTTGGGCGCGTCAAGGTGCGTGGCGAGATCAACAGCCTTGCCAAGCCAAATAGCGGGCATTTGTATTTCAGTCTGGTTGACCCGCTCGATAACACCCGCATCCAAGCCGCCTGCTGGCGCAGATCAGCAAGCCGCCTAAAAATGAGTCCCAAAGACGGGCAAGAGGTCATCGTCAGCGCACGCGTCACAGCCTATGGTGCGCGCTCACAGTACCAGCTTATCGTCGAGAATATTGAGCTAGCGGGAATCGGCGCATTGTTGAAGATGCTCGAGGAACGTCGCCAGAAGCTCGCCAAAGAAGGTCTGTTCAATGCCGAACGCAAGCGGCCTTTGCCGTTTTTGCCAAAGCGCATTGGCGTGATCACCTCGGAAAAAGGCGCGGTGTGGCACGATATTTTGCACCGTATCGAAGATCGCTTTTCGATACCGATCGTGCTGTGTCCGGTGCTAGTACAAGGCGATGCCGCCGCCGCGCAGATCGTTGCTGCCATCGCCGCCATGAATGCCCTACCAACCCCGCAACGCCCGGATGTGTTGATCGTGGCGCGCGGGGGCGGCTCAATGGAGGACTTGCTGCCATTTCAAGACGAAGCCGTAGTGCGAGGAGTGGCAGCTTCTGCAATTCCGATCATCTCGGCGATTGGACACGAGACCGACACCACCTTGATTGACTATGCCGCCGATTTGCGTGCGCCCACCCCCACGGCAGCAGCCGAGTTGGTGGTTCCCGTGCGCCGCGATCTGCTCAGACAGGTGCAGAATGTCGCCGTACAACTTAATCGACAGCTTGAAGCTCGCTTGGAAAATCAGCAACTCCGATTAGCGCGATTGGGTCAGTATTTCTCGCGGCCAGAGCATTTGCTCGAATCCCCGCAGCAAAGCCTCGATATCGCCTGCCTACGGCTCAAGCGCGGCACGCAACAACGCCTACACGATGCCCGACAAGCTCTACAACAAAGCGCTTTACGCTTGGTGTCGCCGCGCGAAATTCTTCAACGCCAACGCATTGAACTTGCCCATCAGCACCAACGCTTACACTACGCAAAAACAACAGTAATCGAGATTCACCAGCGCGAATTATGTCACCTCGGCACCCGCCTCATCCCATCACAAGGGCGCTGGAAACAGGCGAGCGAATCTCTCCAACAACAACAAATACTGCTGTCTCGCGCCATGGAACGCAAATGCGCTGATAAGCGCGAGAAACTCCGCAGCTTTGCGCGTTTGCTCGACAATACCTCGGTGACGCGCACCCTCGAACGCGGCTTTGCCCTAGTCACCGATGAAAACGATGCCTTGATCACCACCGCCCACGCTGCACAATACGCCAAACGCCTAACCATGCGTTTCTCCGATGGACAATACACACCTCCACCATCAGAGTAACCGCCATGACCCTTCGTCTTTTCGTCTGTATCGTCACCCTCCCAATACTCTCGCTGCACTCAGTATTCGCGGCTGAAGTTGACCTCAAAGGACGCTTCATTGAAGGCGGACTCGTGATCGGCAAAACCTACCCCGACAACAAAATATCGCTGGATGACGTGCCATTGATTGTCAGCAAAGATGGCGACTTTGTATTTGGTTTTCATCGCAAAGCTCCAGATCGGCAAACTCTGCATGTAACATTACCCGACGGCAGCAGCCACAAGCAGGTACTCGAGATCTCCAGCCGCACGTACGATGTTCAGCGCATCGACGGGCTGGATGAAAAATGGATCACGCCACCGTCAAACGTCGCGAAGCGTATCCGTGCCGATGCCGCTAAGGTGAGCGCGGTGCGCAGAAGTACACAGACAACGATGTATTTTGGCGAAAGCTGGATCTGGCCTGCCCAGGGCATTATCAGTGGAGTCTACGGATCGCGACGGGTGCTGAACGGCAAACCACGCGCGCCACATTACGGCATTGATATCTCTGTGACCGAGGGAGCACTGGTGCGCGCTCCGGCAAGCGGAACTATCACTCTAGTCGAGGACTTATACTATTCCGGCATCACCGTGATGATTGATCACGGGATGGGCATCATGTCTACGATGCTGCACCTTCAGGAAAGCCTCGTAAAAGTCGGTGATCAAGTATCGCAAGGTGATGTGATTGCTCGTTCGGGCAACACCGGGCGCTCAAGCGGCGCGCACCTTGATTGGCGCATAAACTGGCTCAATCACGCCCGACTCGACCCGGGTCTGCTGGTGCCATTGATGCAATAAACCACCTCACACCAGCCCGCAACGTTTGGCAATATAGAACTGATGGTAATCCTCGGCGGTGTAGAATGTCGTGGCGGGCAAAATCTCGCTAACAATCGGGCGTGAGAACGCACTTTGAACGCTGGCTTTTGCGTTTTCGGCAGCACTACGCTGATCAGCGTCATACACAAAAATCGCCGAGCGATACTGCCGCCCAACATCCAGCCCTTGACGATCCTTCTGCGTCGGATCGTGACACCGCCAGAACTCTGCCAATAAATCAGCATAGCACACCTGATCGGCATCGAACACAATCCGGACCGCCTCGACATGTTCGGTGTCACCTCGACAAACCTGCTTATAATCAGGATTTTTGGTGTGCCCACCGATATAGCCAACCTCGGTACGTTGCACACCAGGTAGAGTGCGAAAATGCTCTTCAACACCCCAGAAACAGCCCGCCGAAAAAATCGCCTTTTGAGTCTTTTGCATCCCGTTCTCCTTAACCTTTCGTCAAAAATCATCCGCCAAAGTTGGCGCTGTCGAAGAAGTATTTTTATCTTTTGATACGCTAAAATTTCTGGTTCACTTTTGCCACTCCGTGTTTTTTGCATGAAGCAGAGATGTTGCGTAACGCACAAGAGATGCTGATAAGCGCAGATAGCCTTGTTTCAGAAGATCATCCCTATCGAGCTTTCCTACCGGACTTTTTAAAGGCTGATTAATATTGACCTTCTGTGTCGTTCCTCTGGAAAGCCTGTATAGCGATAAATGTCGCGAAGGTTTGAGTGCGCCTTTTGGATGCTAGTTCTACAATTTTTGTAAGATATCTCAGGCCGTGAGATGGAACAGCACTTAAAAAAAATCATGCAGCAAAATGGTTTTGCAATTTTATCTTGAGCACCCCACACTAGATCACAGTACTTTTGGTTACTTTCGCCAACGCTTGGAAACCAGGAATCCAATGGATGTTTTTGCAACCTTGCGCCACGGCCTAAAGAAGGCTGATTGATCCGTGAGGTTTTGTTGATGCTTCACATCTGATCTCGAAACGTTCTACTTGAGATGGACGAAATAATGAATAAAACCATGGCCCTAAAGGCGATAAGGTCATCATTGCTGGAGGCACGGACTACGAGCCGATCATGCCAAGGTCTACGCTGAACTGGATACCCCCTTACACATCGGGCATCCTGATCTACGGTGGCACACCCAAGGGCGTAGACTACATCGCCGCAAAACCCACCGGTACCATCATCTTCCCCAGCTCCAGAGTGACCGAAAACCTTGCCGATAAAACCAAGGCTCAAGACACTACCATCAAACGATGCGCCCAGCAAAGCAGGATTTCATCAACCTGCCCGGTGAACAACCCTACTCTTTTGCTATGCTAATAGTGTTCACCCCTGCCCTCGCAGCAAAATCTATCGCGAAAGGACTTCAGAGCAAAAATTTTGAAATACATCTCCCCAAAAGCTTCACCCTGATTTTGAATCTCTTGCGCCTGCTACCGTACGGGCACAAGCCTCCCCCTGACCAGTCAACTGCTATAAGAGAAAAAACAATGCCATCACAAACACGGTCGGAGTGGCAGGATTTGAACCTACGACCCCTTGTCCACCAGACAAAGTGCGCTACCAGGCTGCGCTACACTCCGAATACCCATGTGTGGATTTCGCCCGATCTTGCGGGCGAGCACCGACAGAGGCAACTTGCATATTCCTTCAACTCTGTTTGCAAATACGAAGAAACGTATTTGAAGACAAGAGTCAAGCAATCACGCCTATTCTTTAAGCCTCGCATTCTCTGGATCGAAC
>JABSOH010000117.1 GCA_013216065.1 Alphaproteobacteria bacterium | reverse complement strand
ATCAAGATCGAAAAAACCGGATTGCATCATCAAGCCCCCTGAAATTCAATACGTTCTATTGAATCAGAAAAACGCGATTTGACCGCGGTTTTCAGGAGTGTCCACTTTAAAAATAGCGACAAATTTAACAAAAATAACCCTTAAAACTTGCCTGCAAAACAACACACAAAAAAATCAGTTCTTAGAGGTGTCCAATTTCATACATCTGCGTGAGAATGGGAACTAAAGAGATTTTTCTCGAAAAGAGAGAATTTTGGCGAGTAACGCCTAGCCCGATTCTTTGGCATGGGTATAGGCACGGCGGATGGCGGTATTCAGCAAGTCACCAAAGGCATCATCGGTGTTCAAGACCTTCAGCGCGGCTTCGGTGGTGCCGCCTTTAATGGCGATTTTGCTGAGCAGTTCTTCTGCTGATTGTCCGGTTTGTAGGGCGTATTGTCCGGCACCTGCAACGGTGTGCATGGCAAGCAAACGCGCCTGTTCGTCTTTAAGCCCGAGTGCTACTCCGGCATCGGCCATGGCCTTGATTAGCAGGAAGGCATAGGCGGGCCCTGAGCCAGAGAGAGCGGTGACGATATTGATTTTATCCTCGTGCTGCAAAGCTATCGCTACACCAGTTGCGTGCAATAAGGTATCGAGCCGTGATTGCTGTACAGCATTAAGCGTGCTTGATGTGACGTAGCCGCAAATGCCTTGCCCGAGGCTTGAAGGCATGTTGGGCATCACCCGCACGATCGGATCGTGACCGCCGAGCATAGTATTGAGGTGGGCCAAGGTCTTGCCCGCCATCACCGAGATGACCAGAGTTTCCGCGTGCAGATAGTTTGACAGCCCAGCCATGGCCTTATCAGCGATTTGAGGTGGTGTTGCTAGTATCACGACATCGTAGGTTTGCGTATCGGGAAGGGCATCAAGGCGCGGGGCGTAGTGATCGATTCCTTCACGTATCGGTGTCGGTTTCACGACGTTGACGGTGATGGGCAAATCGTGTTGTCGCCAACTACGCAGCATCGCGTTGCCCATGTGACCACAGCCGAGCAGCAGGATGCTGTAGCGCTTTTCTGGCATCAGGCGGTGCCTTCTGCGGGGTGAAGGTACTTGCTGAGGGCGTCTTCCAAGCTAGCCTGACCCTGCAACAGGCTCTTGGCAATGGGGTATAGGGTTTCGAGGGCGATGACGGTGGTTTCAATCAGAGCTTCGATAACCTCGAAATCCAACGTCGGCAGCACGATTTCCGGCAGGTTGTAGCGGTATGTGATGCAATTGCGCCGCGTATCGAGTTGAAAGTGTCCTAAAGGCAGATCGGTGTTTATACGTCCGATTAGACCATAGGCCGTGCCGTGCTGTGATTCCTGCAAGTCCAATGGCAGGGCGGCAGAAATCCGAAAGCTCTCCAAAGCAAGCAAGTATTCAAAGGCAACATCGTAATTTAGCCACGCCCCCTGAACGCCGAGCGTCACACAGTGATCCGAGATCAGTTCGTGCTGCAGGTTGCTGTCAGCAAAACATTGCGACAGTGCCACAATCTGGTTATCGGTAATCTTGACCCGCCAGTCGTCGTAATCCATCGTCATGCTCATGGGCAGAATCCTCTGGTTGTGTGCTAAAAAATGAAAACCACTATATCTAGTAGTATCTACTACATATCATGCAAATTTTGCCGACTGAACCCAAATCTAGGGGCATTTTGGGGCATAATGTAGTTTTCTGTGGATAACTTCAGCCTGTGGACGAGGTTTTGTGTTGGTGTTCGTGCGCAAACTTGATTACCGCTTAAGCCATGACCGATGCCCCTCACCAATACAAGACACCGAAAATATCGGTGCACAACAGGCACTTGGTTTGGGACTTGCTGTCGCCTCTTATGGTATTTGGGGCTGTATCCGTTTTTCTAGATACTGATCCTGCACATTCTGAGATTCAAGGTGCGGGCGCATCGCATAATCTGGTTGATGGCGGCAATTATCCCCATCCTGCCGTTTAGAGTCTGAAATACCCGGCATATTGCTGGTCAACGCCGACCTGATCGGAATGAATTGGACGCTGTGCGTGTACAGCATTTCGATTGATCGAGGCCTTGCTTGGCTATTATGGCTCATCCTAAATAAATTGATCTTAATTTGAAGAGCTTTCCAGATTTTGTGGAGTTCGTTTTCTAATGGCCTTTTCTCGCGTCGATTTGTGTTCAATAAGGTTAAGGTCTGGAGAATTAAGGAAGCAGATACAGCACTCAACTTTTTTTATCGCATCTTGCGTATCTTGTCTCTTGTGGAAATGTCCATAAATGATGACAGAATTTTCAGAGAGCTTGACTCACACCAAAGCGTGCGGCACGCTCGCAATGACAGGCATCAGGATAATCAATAACATCTTGTGCCAAGGCATCCATATCAATCCTGGTCGCAGGCTTGCTGCGATGGCGCAGGGGCTCACAACGCTTCAACCAACGAACAACACTCGCCACCAAAACGGAACGCAACCTCCGCAAGAGTAAGACACTCTCTGTCACGAACAGAAAGGACCTGACGGCGAAAATCAGAAGAAATAGGTCATGGAAAAACATTCTGATAATCATTACAAAAAACAATCAAATTATAAGTGATAAGCTATATCGGCACTAATATTGGTGCCAAACAATCTGCTTGTCCGTAAGGTCTTTTTGTCCGTAAGGTCTTTCCAATCAAAGGGTAATTATATACGAAACTAGACAGAATAGCTTGCCACCTAATCAGATTTAATATGTATAAATAGACATGATCGGAGGGTGAAAATGGCTAAGAAAGCACCTGGCAGAAGTGACCGTAACGGATTGAGTGTAATCGAACTTTTTCAAATGTTTCCAGATGATGACGCTGCTCGGAAATGGTTTGAGGATATTTGGTAGCTTGAAGGTAACCGTCATTGCTCGAACTGGGGGAAGCTTGAAAACCTCGCCTGTGAAAGATGAAAAGCCGATGCCCCATCACTGCGGTGAGTGCCGGAAGTATTTCAGCGTCAAGACAGGAAGCGTCATGCAATCTAGCAAGGTCGCCTTAGAAAAGTGGGTCATCGCTATTTATCTGTTTTCGACGAGCCTGAAGGGTGTTTCAAGCATGAAGCTGTACCGCGATCTCAGCCTGATTTAAAAAACGGCTTGATTGATGGCGCAGAAAATTCGGCAAGGCTGGATTGACGGAGGCGATAAACTGGACGATCGTGTCGAGGTTGATGAAATCTATATTGGCGGGAAAGAGAAAAACAAGCATTTCGGCAAGAAGCTGAAATCTGGTCGCGGTGCTGTTGGCAAGGCGGCAGTCATTGGAGCCAAGGCGCGAGGTGGCAAGATATCAAGGCCCAGATGATTGCCAACACCGACGCTGCCTCGTTACAGGGCTTTGTCCATCAGAATATCGAGGAGAAATCGTCAGTCTTTACCGATGAGCATAAGGGCTATATAGAGCTTTCAATAAAATACGAACATCAATCAGTGAAGCACAGCGTAGGCGGATATGTGTCGGGCATGGCCCACATAAACGCTATTGAGAGCTCTTGGGCGTTGCTGAAGCGGGGATATAAGGGAACATATCACAAGATGAGCGTCAGGCACTTTTCCCGATATGTGACCGAGTTTGCTAGACTCCATAATGTGCGTGATCTGGACACGCTTACTCAGATGAGTGTTTTGGCCAGAGGTCTAGACGGGCGGCGTTCGCGATATACCGATTTGATCGCCGATCATGGATAATGAACGGATCACAGAAGATTTCGTTCGCGATCATTTCAAGAATGATCCACTCTTATAGTGCCATCAAATTTAATGAACAGAAGGCGTCTGGTGCCAAGGCCAAGCGTTGTCTCTCCAAGGCCTCCAAGAAGCTGACAGGCAAAGGGGGCTTTCCAGAGTTCATAATCAGCTTCCCCCCTGCTACTAGATGATATCATTGTGGTTGAGTGCAAGAAGGCGGACACGAAATTCCATAAAAGCGGTGACGGCGATAATCCCGCCACCTATGCGGTAGACGGTGTCCTCCACTATTCGTCGTTTCTGTCCCAAGAATATAATGTCATCTCTGTGGCAGTGAGTGGTGACAAGCCGGGCAAGATCAAAATCTCATCATTCTACCAGAAAATGGAGCAAATAGAGCTTTGCGAGGAAGGGAACTCTCTTCTGGATATCTTCTCCTATATCGCCCGTTTCAAAGGTGAAACACAGGCCCAGAATATCGAATTCGGGGAGATCACCAAGACCGCGGTCGACCTCAACAAGGAATTGAACGACTATTCCATTGTTGAGTATGAGCGATGCACATTGGTCAGCGCGATCCTATTTGCATTGCAAGATGCGGCGTTCAAAGCTTCGTATAAAGAGCGAGCCACATCAAAAAAGCTGGAGCCAACTCCTGAGCGCCTAGCGCAATTCATCGTTTCCAGCATCAAGCATGTGCTCAAGGACGCAGAGATAGACGGCGAGCGCGTGTCGTCAATGATCGGCGAATATGAAAAGATCAAAAATCACTCAATTGCCAAGTTGGCACAGATCAAGAAGAAAAAGACTTCCGGTCAGCAAGACAATTATGTTTTACGCGACATAACCGAACGCCTTGAACGATCAATCCTGCCTCTCATCACTATGGGGGACAAGGGCTACGATGTCTTAGGACGCTTCTACCGAGAGTTTATTCGTTATGCTGGAACTGACAAGAAGACGGGCCTAGTCCTGACCCCTCAACACATCACGGAGTTTTTCTGCGAAGTCGTGGGTCCTTAATGCCAATGATGTCGTTTTCGACTCCTGTTGTGGTAGTGGCGGCTTCCTGATTTCTGCCATGAAGTACATGCTCCAGATTGCCGGTTCAGATCAGAAGAATCGCAAAGCCATTAAAGAAAATCAGCTTATAGGGATTGAGCGCAGGACTGATATGTTTACCTTATTCTTGCTCAAATATGATGATGAGCGGCGATGGGAAGTCTCACATATATCAGGGAGATTCTTTCGATCAAAGCATCGTTGGAAAAGTCCAAGTCCCTCAAGCCAACTGTTGCATTTCTCAATCCTCCTTATGATGTAGGTGAAGATGGGCAACTAGAGTTTATTGAGAATGCCATGGTATGTCTTCAGCCAGACGGTAGATGCGCAGCTATCGTACAGATGAGTTGTGCGACATCTACAAACTCGAGAACAGCGTCCATTCGGGGGCGATTACTTGCGAACCATACTTTGGTTGGTGTTTTTTCGATGCCTGATGACCTTTTTCATCCCGTAGGCGTCATCACCTGCATCATAGTTTTTGAGGTGCACAAGCCTCATCCCAAGGGCTTAAAGACATTCTTTGGTTATTTCAAAGATGATGGTTTCCAGAAAAGTAAACATTTAGGGGGCGTCAATAATGGAAGCTGGGAGGAGATCAAAAGCCACTGGCTGGACTTGTACCTGAATAGGGAGAAAGAAGTCGGTTTGAGCGTCTTGGAAGCAGTGAAAGCAGAGGATGAATGGTGCGCAGAAGCATACATTGAAACAGATTATTCAATTCTATCGGAAGACGTCTTCGCAAATACTGTACGAAATTTTCTCTCTTTCCAAATTGTTTAACTCTACCAGTGCGCGAAATTGAGGGAGCGTCTGTGTGAGTCTTGTTCCTGTTTCCAATATATTCTATGTGCACTATGGCTCAAACTTGGAATTAAATTCTTTAGATATTGATCCGAACGGCATTAACTTTGTTTCGCGCACGGCACGCAACAATGGTGTATCTGCAAGGGTTATGCAAATAGATGATCTTGATCCGATTGAACCCGGTGTCTTGACCGTAGCAGGCGGCAGATCTGTTGCCGAAACATTCTTACAAACAGAGCCTTTTTACAGCGGACGTGTCGGACATTCCAACGTGGGTTTATTACGTATTTAATGATGTTGTATCGATGTGGGCAACTCGCCTTGCTAATATGACTTTAGAAAAATGATTAAGTGGCTAGAAAAGCGTGAACAACAAACAACCAAAAGGGCGTCCAATTACAAACAAGGTTGACCCCATTCCAAACTTCCCCAGAGGATATTGCAAAGGTCATTTTCAAAGCGGCTGATGAGAAAGCAGAAAAGCTAGGAAGGCGAAAAAGAAGAAACCAGATTAGGGGGATTGTCTAATTTCGTATATAATCCCCTTTTAAGGCATCCAATATTTTGTGCGAGTGTGTATGTGCATAGCGGAAATTTTCAGGGAGATGACGTGGCGCTTACGACCTATGTGGAAGCGGTGATCGAGACACAAGATCCGCTCGAATTGCCCATATG
>JABSOH010000116.1 GCA_013216065.1 Alphaproteobacteria bacterium | reverse complement strand
AGGATGAACCTTGCAATGGGATGCATCAATCATGAGCCATTCGTATCAGGCTTGTCAATCAGGATTTCTAAAAGCTTCTCCCACACTCCGTTGTCCCGCCAAACGATGGTGCGTGTTGCTCCGGTTTCCGTAATCCGGCGGCAAGTCTCACCATGGCGCGATCCAGAAAACTGCGTTGATAAACTGCCGATTATCTCTGGCTATGCCACCCCAGCAGCCCGCGCAGCCTGAAAGGTGCGATTCCAGCAAAACCATACATTGTCTGATATGCCGTGTCAGCGATGGGATAATGATTGTGTCATTTGAGATACTCCTTCGACGGAGAATCTCATATTTTTTAACTCGTGACTACATTATCTACGATAAAGCCCTCTATAAACAACGCCACAAAGTCGAAAATATGTTCGCGAAACTCAAAGACTGGAGACGTATCACAACCAGATATGACAGATGCGCTCATCTTACTTCTCTGCAGTCCAAATTTCAGCCATCGTCATAGGGTATATTTAGTGAGTCCTGAGCCTAGATGGAAAACAGATCAATCACGCCGTGCACGAGGTTTGGTGCCCTGTCGACAGCATCCAAGATGACGCGGGTATTGCAGCATGGCCTCTCTTGCAGGAGCATTTTGAGCAGAGGGCGTAGCGGCGATCTTTGAAATGCCAGTAGAATCTGCCTCTGGTGACACCCATACGCCTCAACAGTCATGTGACATGGATGGCGGTAATGTCTTCGGTCGCAAATTTTGCGGTGGCATCGACCCAGCCTTGCCGAGACAAAGGTGTTTGAGAAGAAACCTTGAGCATCTTGTCTATCTCGAAGGTGAGGATGTCATGGTTGAACTCCCTACAGGGTTGTATTGTTGCTGTCCATCCACGCCTGTGCAATTCGCGCCGTAGCTTCGGCAAAGTGCGGTGCAAGTTCTGCGGCAAGTTGAGTGTCGTGATGAGTCCCCAGCCAGCCCAATAGATTCATGCGCCGTAGCATGATCAGAGTATCAATCTCGGCGATGTCGGTAGCCTGCAAGGGGCGAATGCGCTGATAGCCTTCGAGCCAGGCAGACTTGAGGGCGGGAATTTGAGCATGATCTTCAAAAAAGCTGATGGCGGCAGCAAAGTCGTACATCCACCAGCCGTAGCCGCAATCGTCGAAGTCGATGACTCTGGTAGTGGAGTCGTCGATCAGCAGGTTTGCCAGTCGCATGTCAGCGTGGATCAAACCGAAGTGTCGCGGGTTTTTGCCATAGGCTGTTAAGCGTTGGATGATGCATTCTTCGGCGGTCCGGAGGATTTGGATATGCTGAGGTATAACTCCGGGACCATTACGCCAATGTCCCCAGAGCGGATTGGAGTCGAAAACGGCGTATTCATCCCAGCTTGGGCGAGCGAAGAAATTTGGTTTCTTCCAGCGCAGACTGTGGAAGTGCGAGCGTGCCGCTAAGGTTCCTAATTGTGCGAAAGGTACGCACAAATCCTGCTCTGGTTGTGGTTCGGTGCCGGGCAAATATTCGAACAACACCAGAAAATGCGCCGTGAGGTCGTTGCTAGCGCATTGTTGGATTGCTTCACCGTCTAGCCCTTTGATCACCGCCGCTGTGGGTAGCGCGCCATCGCGGTTCAGCGCGGTCATCCAAGCGAGTTCTGAGGCAATCGCGGTGCGGTCGTGGTAGCCAAGGCGATGCACGCGCAGCACGTAGTCTGTGCCGACTTTGGTGTGGAGGGCGAAGGTGGTATTTTCGGAAAAGTTCAGCAGCCGTATATCGGTGTTCTTGTCCAGCCCCCAAAGCGATAAAGCATTATGCGCCAGAGTTTCGTGCAAGGATATGGTGTGGGGCATGTCTGGAGAACTGTTCTAGGCACAGACGGCGGTGGTGATCACTGCGACTTTGAGGTTTTCGTCGGCGAACCCGGCTTCACCGCAGGCTCGTGCGAGCGCGGTCCTTCGGAAACCCAAGCGTTCCAAACGGCGTTCATCTCAGCAAAGTCTGCCATGTCTGCAAGCCGAATGATAGCCCAAAGAATTCGCGTGCAATCCGATTCGACTTTGGTAAGTAGAGCGCCAACGCGAGCTAAGCAGCCCTCGGGTCTGTGCGGTGATGCTAGCACCGTTGCAGACTTGACCGCACAGATAGACTGTTCCGTTGTGTTTGACGATTTTGCTCATGCGCACAGAAGTATGATGGCGTTCGATTATCGGGTTACCTTATCCAAAAAAAGCTCAGTCTACCGTGTGTGCTAAGGTGGGTCAATCGCAAGGTACCCAAACTCCGCCCTAGCCACTGCCGATCAAGGCCGCACATTAGCGGCCATCCGGCAATTTTCAGGTCACCAATCGGCAGCACGCGGCAGCCTGAGATAGTGTGTTGCAACATGATGTAGAAACACACCTCTAAGAACCATTTTTCATGTAGTCTATATCTTTGCATTTCGGCAATTATTGTCGATAAATGTACCCATCAAAGAGTATTTAGTGTTTCGAACGATTTGGACGGCATCTGGTTTTCGAGTTCCAGACCTCAAACGTAAGCAGTTCGGGTGTTCAGCCAGACCAGTCGGCGCATATTATAGGGGGTTGCTGTTTATCGGACTGATTCTCGGTGTTATCATCGGTCTCAAATGGAGTTCTGCGGAGTAAACCAGCCATGTGGCTACATATTCAACTCCTGATAGGCATTTGTGGGAAGTTGCCTAACAACCAGCATATGCAGATCGGGCATGGTTAGAGCCTTTATTGTTTTGTGTCCACGCGAAACGAGTCTCGTCTACTGTCTGGGTGCGAGATGCAGACGCATGGATTGTGCCGTGATCTGGTGTAACTGGAGACTTTCGGCCTCGCGCACGAAGTGCATTTCGGCAATTTCCTGCCAACCGAGGCTGGGTAATGTTTCTCGGTAGAAGGCTTGAGCCTCTGCCCAACTGGGTACTTGCGCGCGCAATTCAACAACGCGCCCCGAGGCCGTTTCGAACAGCAAGTGAGAACTGGTATCGACATGCATCCCCGCCATTAAGGGAACATCGCCAAGGTCATTGATGAACTGTTGCGCATGAATCGCGGGGCAATAGGTAGCAGATAATACGGCCACTACGGGCATAAGGGCAGAAAAAATTTTCATGCTCTACCCTAAACCAAAATTTTAGCTTTGTACAAAGACTATTCAGCGACTATTCGCAAAACAGTGTCTGGTGTTCAGGGCAGTAAAGACTCAAACGTCCATTTTGGCGGCATTGCGCAATGCTACCATTGCAGCCAGATTTGCGACAAGGCTGACCAGCCCGTCCGTACACTTGCCACGCATGTTGAAAGTACCCTAGAGAGCCGTCGGTATTGACGAAATCCCGCAATGACGATCCGCCAGAATTGAGTGCTTGGGTTAAGACCTCATTGATGGATTCGGCAAGAGCAGAGAACAGTTGAGTTGGCACAGCACAGCACGGCGTGCGCGGGTCGATCCCAACCATCCATAGGGCTTCGTTGATGTAAATGTTGCCAAGGCCAGCGATGATGCGCTGGTTGAACAAGGCTTGCTTAATACTGCTGCGGCGCGTGGCAAGGATATCACTGAAATAAGCGGCATCGGCGACCCCGCGTGCTGCCGCAACGGGATAGGTGCCTGGGGTCAGAATGGCTTCGCGTCCGAGATGCACGAAGGCCTTGTGTTGATCTGGCGTTTTGAGCCAATCCATAACCCCAAAACGTCTCGGATCACGGTAGTGCAAGCGCACCTGCTCAGAGAAATCGACTTCGACGTGATCATGTTTTTGCGCAATGTCTTCTGGTGTGCCGAGTCGGCATTGCCCGCTCATACCGAGATGGATCAGCCAGTAGGCTTCATCATCGAGTCGCAGCAGTAAATATTTTGCCCAGCGTTCCACTGCCGTGATAGTGCACCCGGTCAGTTTTGCGGTAAAATCCTGCGGAAACTCAAACCGCAAATCAGCACGAAATAGCGTCACACGCTGGATAGTTTTTCCACATAGATGTTGCGCCAGCGACAGGCGCACGGTCTCGACTTCGGGCAATTCTGGCATGGAGGGTGTCGTGAACTAGAGTACCTCAATACCAATTTCTGATTTCCGCCACGCAACAAAATCCTGCAAACCCTCGGCGATGCCCTCGTCCAACGTCGGTGCCTGGTAATGCTCAAGCTGCGTTTTGACCTGCTTTGCCGCCCTGGAGGTCATGTCTAATTCGCCCTCGGATAGCCATTGCTCGAAGGAATTGTTGTCTGATAGCGGTGAGATGTACAAAGCGTCCTTGAAATTGTCCTGAGTATGCTGAGTACCGCGGAAATGCTCTCCAGGCTCGTTTTCCACAAAGGCCGACGTGCCAAGGTTGTCGTCGTCGATGGTGAGGCCGCTAAGAAAGCGCGTGATCATGGCGGCTTGATCGCAGTCCATCAAGAATTTTTCGTAGCTCATCGCCAAACCGCCTTCGAGCCAGCCTGCAGTGTGAAGCATAAAGTTGACCCCAGCGAACACCGCTTGCTGCAAGGTATTGGCGGATTCGTATCCGGCCTGAGCGTCGGGGATTTTCGCGCCGTTCAAGCCCCCGCCCGAGCGGAAGGGGACGCCGAGGCAGCGGGAAAGTTCGGCACAGGCAAACAGAATCAGGCCTGACTCAGACGTGCCGAAGGTTAGCGGTGAATTGGCGTTGATCAGCGACACCAGAACGCAGTTCTTACCGACGAAATCGGCGCCAAACACGATCTCAGCCATTTTCACTGAATCATCGGCACGTTCAGGTGCGGTGACTGAACCCATGAACGGTTTGTCAGAATACTGGATATGCGCGTGCAGCATATCCAGATAACGCACCGGAACGTTGATATCCACTGGCTCACACAGAGTACCGCCAGAATGGTGCATCCCCGGGGCGAGGTAGGCAAGATTGACAAAATTCTGGAAATCCTCAAGTGTCGCATAGCGGCGATCCTTTTCAAGATCGCGCACGAACGGCGAGCCGTAGGCTGGCACCAGTAGTACAGTGTTGCCGCCGCCAATCTCGACAGATTTTTCGCGGTTACGAGCATATTGCGTAAATTGCTTGGGGCTGGTGTTTTGAATAATTCCCCGCAACATTCCGGGCGGAAATTTGACCAGTTTGCCGTTGACGCTTGCCCCAGCGGCGCCGCACCAGATGTTCAACATTTCGGCATCTTCAGTGAACTTGACCCCAACCTCGGCAAGAATCCAATCGGTCTGCTGCTGAATACATTCAAGAGTCGTAGAGTCGTAAGGGTTAAACGCCGGAATTTGACGGACAATGTAGGGTGGAGCTTTCTGCACGGTACCCGCAGATTGTTGCCGGGCTTCACGGCGAGCGCGGACCCCACCACATCGGCTACGGGGCTTGTAGGCAGGCAGCTCGGCGTAAGTACCGTGCGGAGTCATGAGCAATATCTTTCAAGCAAATCAGATCGTGGGTGCACTGGCTTTGGTGTCGGGTCACGTTCCCCCTTGATTTCATCGTCATTAAACTTTACGGGATTAAACCTTACAGGGGGAGACTCTACCTTGTGCAGTAACAGGGGTTTTTTCGACCTGTCAAGGACAACCCGTACACAAGATGTAGAATGTATGACAGGGCTGGTTTTGTTTTGTGTTCACGCGGGAGAAGCTCTGGTGTCCATAACAAGAAAACCCGCGTTGCAACAAAACTGAATTCACCCGCCCTCATAAAGTCACCACCCCCTGATTTTTACCATGCGCAGGGATTGGGCAAGGATCGCCGCCCCACGCGTAGGCAGGTGACATTAGCCGGAAGTGTGCCACATTGCCGTGAGAGATACAGAAAAGTAAAACACCTGCCTCAATTCAAAGCGCCTTGGGTTTCTCGGATTGTTGGCCTCGGAATTGGTGTTTTATTTTTATTTTGTGTTCACGCCGAAAAACCTGCGTCATATAGCCAAACGCTATAATTTTGATTATATGGACACCCCCAGAACCTAAAATTGATGAGACCTTGAATAGAAAATGCTTTTTTTGTGTGAGATTATCTCTGGAACTTTTTCCGGGTGGAATACCCGGATGGAGCCCTTCGTGCTCTGCCATGGCTTTCTTTTTTCGCCAATAGACCAAACGCCTCATATTGCAGGCAAGGTTTGCCCGCCCGATGTGTGTTTTTGCCCGCTCCGGTTCTCACGAAGAGGTTCATCGGACCTTTGAGGTGGGCAAACGGGTGAAGGCCCTGACTTTCGATCATTCGCTCGCTGTTTGGCATGGGCTTGCCTTCAGGTTTCTTGCGGTGAATTTGCGATGTCAGCATGGCCTCATTCTTCCGGGGCGGTGTCGGCATAAGGCGGTATTCTTCGGGTCGGGCACGTTCTCAAGTTGCATGAGCCGCTGTCCATTTTCGGATGGTCGAGGTTGATATGGCCCTGATACGGGAATAGCCCGATCGACCAGCTTTTGGCCTTCGACGTTCGGTTTGGCTTTACTGTATTTGACG
>JABSOH010000115.1 GCA_013216065.1 Alphaproteobacteria bacterium | reverse complement strand
ACAGCAGACCGTAGAAAATCGAGGCCGAGAGTTGTTGCCACCACTGTCCCGATGCGCCGCCAAACGAGAGGTTTCGCTCGATGAAGTCAACTTGAATTTCAAATACCGAAGGCAACAGTCCTAAGGCGGTGGTGAGGGTGGTCAGCAACACTGGACGTAAACGCTCGGTGCCAGTTTGGATCAGCACGGCCTTCAGATCATCGGATTTTTGTTTGAGATGATTGAAGGTGTCGATCAGGATGATGTTGTTGTTCACTACAATCCCGGCAAGTGCAATCACGCCGATGCCGCTCATAACGATGCTGAAGGGCTTGGCAATCAGCAGATGGCCGAGCATCACCCCGACAGTGGACATGATGATTGCCGACAGGATCAGCAGCGATTGCATGAAACTGTTGAATTGCACCAGCAGCACCACCAAAATGCTGAACAACGCAACGGCGAGAGCTTTCAAGAGAAACTGTTGCGATTTGTTTTGTTTCTCTTCCTCGCCTTTGAACTTGATGCGGATGGTTTCGGATAGATCAAGTTCGGCGATGACGGCTTCGATTTCCTTGATCTTGTCGTTGGCGAGAACTCCAGGCAGAAGATCGGCGCCAATAGTCATGACCCGTGCGGTATCTTCGCGCGTGATGATATCGGACGAGGCGCGGGCATCGCGCAAGACGAAATTGTTCAACGGTACCAGACCTGCCGGAGTATTAATGCGCAGGCTGGTGATTTGGCTCAACGTGCGGCTCGATTCCGGCAGACGCACAATGATATCAAGCTCTTCGTCAGTATTGTCGGGGCGCATGGTGCCGACTTTAAGGCCTTTGGTGGCCATTTGCAGCACGCTACCCACAGTGATTGGGCTAGTCTGATACTGTTCAAGCTTCCGGATGTCGATGTTGTAAATCCAGTCGATGCCGGGTTTGGGTGAGCTGTCTTCAATATCGACCAAGCCGTCGATTTGCAACACTTCAGCGCGCAAGGAGTAAAAAGCGTCTTCAAGAGCAGTAATTTCGTTCGAGATAAGTTGCACCTGAATCGTCTTGTTGATCGGTGGCCCGCCGCGTGGCAATTGGATTTGCACCACCCCGCCTCCGATATCTTGGGTGTTGGCGGCGATATCGGCACGGATCTCGCGTGCCGAACGACGTAGCTCTTCATCCTTAAGGTCAAGGCGGATGACCCCGATGATATCTTCAGCATCTTGCCGCCCCTTGATTTGCCCACTTGAAGCGTACACACTGTCGAAGTCACTATGTTCTGCACCGATCTTCAGGATACGATCTTCTACGAGGCTGACGAGACGGTCCTGTTCCTCAATCGCGATATTGCCCCGAGCAAAGACTTTGACGTTGATCTGTTCCGGTTCAATCTCGGGGAAGAATTGTACGCCATGTCCAAAGCGGAAATAGGCAGCATAGGACACCATCAGGATGATGACTGCCACCAACAGAACGAAGCGCGGGAAGTGCAAGGCGACTTCTAGAATTTTAGCATAACTCCGTGCCACGACGGTGGGCTGATTGAGTTTTGCAAGACTGGCGTTACTGGTTGTAGAGGCTTGGCTGGTATCGCAGACGAAGCGTTTGATGATGAAATGCATCACCACCGCGAAGACCACTGCTCCGAATGCGCTGAAGACTGGTGGTGGTACGGCGGCAAGTTCCGGCTGTATTTGCGGCACAATGCCCGCGAGACTCTGTCCAACAACGATACCTACTCCTGCTGCCAGAACCAGTAACATCCACACGATACGCTCGAAATGCGCTCCCACCACTGGAAGAAAGATCAGCGCAATCACCAGCGAAGCGCTTAAGACGGCAATCATGGTGATGGGCATGAAGCGCATAAATTCGCCGACGATATCCGGCCAGAACAACAAGGGGAAGAAAGCCAGTAGAGTGGTCAGGGTCGACGCGATAATCGGTGGAGACATGCGGCGTGCAGATTCGGCGTAGGCCATGGATCTTGGCACGCCTTGGAGCATCCTGCGATCAGCGTATTCGGTGATCACCACGGCAGCATCGGTGAGGATTCCCACTGACAGGATCAGAGAAAACAGCACGACGATATTCACCGTGAACCCGGCGACAAACAGAAACAGTATCCCGCACACGAACGACGCTGGAATTGCTACCGACACTAGAACCCCGCCACGCACACCCAAGGCGGCAATCAGCACTGCGACCATGAGGATGATGGCGGTGATGATGTTGTTTTGCAGATCACCGAGCATGACGCGAATTTGCTTGGATGCGTCTTGGCGCACGTCGATACGGATTTGTTCTGGGAGTTGTTTCAGGAAGTGTTTGATGATGGCGCGAGCTTTTTCGGTGGTGGCAATGACGTTTTGCCCGCTACGCTTCACGATTTCCAAGGTCAAGGCGGGCTTACCATTGATACGGGCGAAACTTTGAAAGTCTTTGAAGCTGCGTTGGACGGTGGCGATGTCTTCGAGGCGAATCGTGCGCCCATCGCGCGCCACGAGCGGCAAGTTGCTTACAGCAGAGGCCTCTTCGAATAGCGAGGGCAATTCGATAGAGAACCGCCCCGCCCCGGTATCGAGCGCACCTGCTGGAACGATTTGGTTGTGCTTGCGCACGGTTTGAATCACGGTTTCCAAGGGAATATCATAACTCTGGATCACCAGAGGATCGACGATGATCTCGATCACCTCATCGCGGGCACCGCGCAGATTAACCTCTAGCACCTCGTCCATGGCTTCGAGTTCGTCTTGAAGGCGTTTGGTGATGTTCAACAGCGCGCGTTCAGCAATATCCCCAGAGACGCTCACCACCAACACTGGAGCCAAAGACAGATTGACCTCGCTGACCTTGGGGCGTTTGACATCGTCGGGCAGTTTGCTGATCGCGTCTTCGACTTTTTTGCGCATATCATCCAGCGCAAGGTCAATGTCAATGCTAGCATCAAAATGCGCCACCACTGAGCCTCCGCCTTGGTACGCATTGCCCTTAAGACGATTAAGACCCTTGAGGCTTTTTAGCTCTTGTTCCATCGGCTTGACCAGCATACGCTCGGCATCCGATGGCGAAATTCCATCCAGCGTCATTGATACATAACCGATGGGAATCGAAATGTCTGGCGAAGCCTCTTTCGGGATCTGCTGGTACGCCGTCGCCCCGGCGATCAACAGAAAGACTAGCGTCAGCAGGATCATTCGGCTGCGCTTCATTGCCCAATCGATGGGACTGTCCATCATTTTACCCTTATCAGGTTGCTGCTTCGTTCTGGGGCTGCGTGCGCACTGCAGTGCCGGGTTTCACAAAGTCTTGCCCGACAACGATCAAACTGAGTGTCGTAGGTAAGCCGCCGAGATAGACTCCGTCGCGGGTGTCCTCGATGATCTCGACCGGGTAAAATGCAACGACATTTTGTGCATCCACTGCCTTGATCCCTACCGTACCTTGATCGTTTAAGGTCAGCACGCTTTTCGACTGAAAGTGCGCCAGAGTCTCGCCGGTAAAAATCGTGACCTCACTGCTGATGCCTTCCAGCAAGTGCGTGTCCGGGTTGGCTAGCCTCAGGCGAACCTCAAAAGTCCCGGTGCGCACGTCGCTTGAAGGCGCAATAAAATGTACAGTGCCTTCAAAAATTTCAGCACTGATTAAGATAATTTTTGCCGATTGCCCCAGATGAACCTGATTCAACTCGCGCTCGGAAACATAAGTCACGACCTCGATCGGATCAAGGTCGATCAGTTGCGCCACCACCATGCCAGAGTTCGTCAAATCGCCCAATTCCACCGCCATGTTCTGCAACACACCCGCATAGGGTGCGGTGATGGTGGTGTCATCAAGCGCCTTCTTGGCCTGAGTGACGTTTTGCCGTGCCCGGACGAAAGATTCTTTGGCACGTAGCACTTCGAGTTCAGATTGATACCCACTTGAAAAGAGGTTTTTCACTGCATCAAAGTTCTTTTTACTGCTCTCAAGCTGCGCTAGCGCCGAGGCATAGGCTGCAGGGCGGATATCTTTTGAGAGACGGACTAAAATATCCCCAGCGGCAACCCGCTCACCATCGACACCGTTGATCTCGGTCACTTTAGCACTCAACTCCGCTTTGATCGCGCTGCTGCGCGAAGCCTGAGTACGCCCGTTCACCTTAATTTGACGTGCGAAAGACTCGGCACGAGATTCGATAACCGTGACCAGAAACGCTTTTTGCTCTCTTCTGTTGGCTTGTTTGATCGCAGCTTCTTTTTCGATCGCAGCTTCGCGTACGGCCTCGTTGCCGATATTGCCGCTCGCCATCCAGCCCACCACAGCGGCAACAATCAGCAACGAGACGAGTATTGATTTCCAGCGCATCGCCACAACCCAATTCTAAAGCCGATTATAAAGTTTATCGCTTAAAAGTTCTAGGGAGCCAGTAGCGTGAACGATGTTGTTCGCAGGATACGTCAGAGCAACCAACTCCGAGTTCACCGCGCCAACTCATCATGCGCAGAGGGCCATCTAGCGCAATCCTACTTGTTTCGGCCACCCGATATGCATCGACCATACAGTAATATAAGGCGCCACAGGGCAAAGGCCCACCACCAGTGAAGGAATTCCTTAGCCATCAGAATTTTGCGGGAAGAAACCCGACCCAACAGCGTTGAGCACGCTGTTGTAGCATTGTGTCCTAGACTTATGTTTCCCAAGCTTGGTGTCTAGCCCCAAACTTTAATTGACCTCGATCGATACCGCGATTAAACCGCGCGGACCTTCGCGATAGGTCAGGCGGATGATTTGACCCGACTCGGGTTCTTGACCATAAGGAATCAACTTGCCGGGCAAAAAGACATCCTTACTCAAGGAAGCCACCGTCGCAAAGCCAAAACCTTTGCTGGTATTATAGAATTTCACTTCAGCCTCAACCAGATCTTCGTTCACCGAACTATGACCATTATCATCACGCGAACTCACCTCGTTGGTCGCCGTGCTTTCATCCACCGACACAATAGCGGCGACTTGCTGACCTTTCGGGCCATCGGCAAAGGTGCAGACGATGGTGGTGCCGGGGCGCAGGGTTTCGTAGCCAGCCTGCTTCAAAACCGAAAAGTGTAAAAAAGCATCTGTATTCGACTGCTCATCGTTGACAAAGCCGAAACCTTTGCGTGGCTCGAACCACTTCAGACGAGTGGTTACTGTTGCGCCTGAACTATCCATATCATTGTTCATTGTGTACTTATCCTTGAGTGTATCTAGTCTTCTATGATCGCATTTTCACGATCACTTTACTCTTGATCATTGTCTCCCGATCACAGAAAAGCTTACGCTGGAGTTGCCCCCTCGTTTGCCAGCACAGCATACGCGCTATTGCGGGGTGCGACAAACTCTTTCTCAAGGATTTCAGAACCTTTCGTAGTTTTTTTAAAGAAAGCATGGAAAAAGTATGGGTGGGTAGGAGTATTTAGCATGAATTTTGCGTGTATCCTTACGCATATTTTTGACCCACTTGTCCCAATGCACTACTTCAAGTGTAGTTTGGAACTGTTTGAAAGACAACAGGCGCTTGGCCATGAAACAGATTTCTCGATATTGGATCGTCGGATACTATAAGAAAATGTCGATACATTGTGTGCAGGTATTGTTGCCTCTGGCCGCGGCTGCGGTACTGAGCGGCTGCATATTCGGCGTTTCAGCAGGTAGTGTCGTTAGTGCCAGCTTAATTGGTACACAGACTTCGTTGTCGTTTACCAAAAAGCTCCCCACCGACCATATCGCTGAATTGATTACGGATCTTGACTGCGATTATATGCGCTCTCTGGAAGACGGCGGCTATCTTTGCCGCCCCAAAAACAGCCAAATTGTCGAAGCCCCCGTCTATTGTTATCGCACCCTTGGGCGTGTTGATTGTTATCGGCAGCCGCAACTGAGCGAGAACGTGCGTCTCGTCGAATAGCCGCTATTAGTTTGAGATTCGCAGTGTTTCTGGATTCGCGAGCTGTTAAGAAACTGCTCTCAGAAACGCAAAATCTATCCCGAGAGGTAATTATGCATTGTGTTTGGTGTCTGAGATAGGAGGTTTTGATGAACCATCCAGGCTTTTTTTTGATTTTGAAGAGCGTCTTGCCAGTTTGTCGAAAGTCAGTGACCCATTGGAAGTTTTATCGCACACCGCGAACTTTGAAATTTTCCGTAGAACTTCTGGACAAAGCCCTGAAATATGCCAATCTCCGCCAGAGTGGCCGCTCCCCCCCCTATGATTTCGGTTCTGATGTTCAAGATACTGGTTTTGCGGACACTATAATATCCTGTCCGATGATCAGATGGTGTTCGCGATCGGCCGTGATCTTTCCGGAATTTGGTCTGGGTGACTGCCGCGAAAACGATCTGGCTGTTCCGCGAATGTCTCAAGAAGAAAGACGTAGCTATTCACCCACCTTAGGCCGGCCCACCTTGTTGAGGATCAAGGCTTATTGGCTTGGAGCATGGATACGTCTATCGTCAAAACTCCGCATCAACACAACACACA
>JABSOH010000114.1 GCA_013216065.1 Alphaproteobacteria bacterium | reverse complement strand
GGAGAGTCTCAACCAAGCACATCCGCGCACCCCCAGCCACACGCACCTGTATGCGTCCAAAGCTAGCCTGTGCATTAGCAGCGGGATACAGGCACAAGACGTGAATCGCGTACGCAAAATCATACGCAGCCGCAACATCAAGCGTGAGCGTTTCCGTCGTCGCGTGGCTGAGATTTTGCGCAGCAAAGGGCAGTCGCGCATAATCTAGTGCCAAAGCCGATTCTTGGGCGGTTTCGAGGCTCAGCCCGGTGATTTTCTCAGGCGCGAAGTCCGATAAGTCTGGGCGATAACCGCCATGAAACATTACCAGCAATACCCCGGATTGCAGGGCAAAACGCTCACGATACTCGGCAATCACCGCCTCAGCCCCCGTGGGTGCAATATCTGGCGAAACCGTAAATTCCTGCTGCAGTAACCGATGTATCGGGGTCATACGCCAATGCTCAAGTTTGCGATGTGGCAGACCGTTCTCCTCCAGCCACTGCGCAGCGCGACATTCACGGTCACCGCTTGGGGCGTGTGCGCTCGGCAGGTAAATATGCATAAGTGGCCTCAGGCAGCAGAGAGTTGATAATCAGTGTAGCCATTCGCCTCAAGGGTAAGCGCGAGGCTAGCGTCTCCAGAATCGACGATACGGCCACCCGCTAGCACATGCACCCGATCCGGTGTGATATAGTCCAGCAAGCGCTGATAGTGCGTGATCAGCAGAAAGCTTCGGCCTTGATCGCGCAAGCGATTAACACCATGGGAAACTTCTTTCAGCGCGTCGATGTCCAAACCGGAATCAGTTTCATCCATCACCACCAACGAAGGCTTCAGCACCGCCATTTGCAACATTTCGTTGCGTTTTTTCTCCCCTCCGGAAAAGCCAACATTAACCTGACGCTTGAGCATTTCAGGGTTCAGACCAATTGTTCCCGCTGCCTGACGCATCAACTGCACAAATTCCATCGGGGCAACTGGCTCTTCGCCACGATAGCGACGTTGCGCATTCAAAGCCTCGCGCAAAAACGTCGTCATGGTGACGCCAGGGACTTCGATCGGGTATTGAAACGCTAAAAACAATCCCGCCGACGCACGATCTTCTGGCTCAAGTTCGAGCAAATCGACCTCGCCCAGCATGGCAGAACCCGCAAAAACCTCGTAGCCATCACGCCCCGAGAGCGCATAGCACAGGGTGCTTTTCCCCGAACCATTCGGCCCCATAATCGCATGTACCTCACCGTCAGGCACATTGAGATCGATACCACGCAAAATCGGTTGATCCTGCACTGAAACCTGGAAATCGTGAATTTCGAGCATGTCTCGATCTTTCAAAAATATTTTATAAACAAATATTTAACCAATACTACCTTCGAGACTGATGCTGACCAGCTTTTGCGCCTCAACTGCGAACTCCATTGGCAAGGTCTGCATCACCTCACGGCAAAAGCCATTGACGATGATCCCAACCGCAACCTCCTCAGGAATGCCACGTTGGCGACAGTAAAACAGTTTATCCTCGCTAATTTTTGAAGTACTGGCCTCGTGTTCTATCTCGGAATTCGGGTTCTTGGCGGTGATATACGGCACTGTGTGCGCACCGCATTGATTGCCAATCAGCAGAGAATCGCACTGTGTAAAGTTTTTCGCTCCGTGCGCACCTGCCGCCACTGTCACCGCACCGCGATAGGTTTGATCAGCATGCCCGGCTGAGATACCCTTGGCGATGATCCGCGAGCGCGTGTTCTTACCAAGATGCAACATCTTCGTACCTGTATCAGCCTGTTGGCGGTTGTTGGTGATCGCCACCGAATAGAACTCGCCAACCGAGTCATCACCCTTCAAAATGCAGCCGGGATATTTCCAAGTAATCGCCGAACCGGTCTCAACCTGAGTCCACATAATCTTGGCGCGTCGCCCAGAGCACAGTCCGCGTTTGGTGACAAAATTATAAATCCCACCACGGCCTTGCTCATCACCCGGATACCAGTTTTGCACCGTCGAATACTTGATCTCAGCATCGTCCATCGCCACCAGCTCCACCACTGCCGCGTGCAACTGGTTCTTGTCACGTTGTGGCGCGGTACAGCCTTCAAGGTAACTGACATAGCCCCCGTCTTCAACCACAATCAAAGTACGCTCGAACTGCCCGGTGTTTTCGGCGTTGATGCGGAAATAAGTCGAAAGCTCCATCGGACAATGCACCCCCTTGGGGATATAGACAAACGAGCCATCAGTAAACACCGCAGAATTTAAGCAGGCAAAGTAATTATCACTCACTGGCACTACCGATCCCAAATATTTCTGCACCAGCTCAGGGTAGTCACGAATAGCCTCGGAAATCGGGCAGAAAATCACTCCGCCCTCAGCAAGGGTTTTCTTGAACGTCGTTGCCACCGACACCGAGTCAAACACAGCATCAATCGCCACGGGCCGGGCGTTTTTGACCCCGGCTAGAAGTTCTTGCTCTCGAAGAGGTATACCCAATTTCGTGTACGTCGCCAGCAACTTGGGATCGACCTCATCCAAGTTCTCTGGACGATCCGAATCTGACTTCGGCGCCGCATAATAGTAAGCATCCTGATAATCAATCGGCGGGTAGGACAGCTTTGCCCAGTGAGGCTCGGTCATCTTCTGCCAACGCGCAAAAGCCTTAAAACGCCATTCTAACATCCAACTCGGCTCGAACTTTTTGGCCGAAATAAAACGGATCGTGTCTTCAGATAACCCTTTCGGCGCCTGATCCATCTCGATGTCCGTGCTAAAACCAAAAGCGTAGCGTCGTTTCGCCAGTGCTTCTACTTGCTCTTTGGTATCTACAGTGGCAGGCATCGGGAGTCTTGCAGGTTAAGTTTGAGGGAATTCATAAAATTCTGATAAGATTAATAAAATTACATTTTTTCAATAAGATGCATAGCTTTTTATAAAGCTAGTCTTGGTAGGATACCGCTCTTAAAGCAACAAGTCAACAATCCTCATCGGCTTTACACCCAGCACTTGCACTGGGCTTAAAGATTTACTCCTCGGCGATAGTGACCCTAAGCTCTTCATGACGCTCTTCGATCTTGAGTTGGCAAGACAAACGCGATTCATTGACCACATTGGTCGCCAGATCAAGCATGTCCTCTTCATCCTCAGATTTGGGCTCAAACAGATCAAACTGCTCCGGATCGACGTGCACATGACAGGTCGCGCACGACAAACAACCGCCACAGATTGCCTCCATCGGCAATCCCTTTTGGACAATGGCTTCCATCAAGCTCAGACCAAGTTCGGCGGCGATGGTGTGTTCTTCACCATCGGGCGTTGTCACAAAAATATTCGGCACAAGAGTCATCCTTTGGCTGACAAAAAACAACCGTCCTCAACAACTCTGACATCATCTTAGGATACAAAACTAGGAGAGTTTTGCAGGTAGTGAAAATTTGTGCTAGAATTAGGCGTTGTTTGTGTGATCGTCAAGCAGGAAGAGTGTCGGAATATGACGTGAATTTCTGAAAGGCGCGCAGTGATCACCGAAGAGGCGCGTCGCTGAGTCTAGTTCTTGTTGGTGAGACGGTTGGATAGTTACAGGATACGAAATACCAGATGGCATAAGGACGATTTTATACAGGCCAATCGTACCTCAGCATGGGGAGTTGGGCATGTCCTTAGACGTAGATCATCGGACGCATTGTGAACATACGCATAGGACACAATTGTAGTGGACATACACAAAATTTGGTCACGAGCAGAACGTAACGCGTCGAACGAGCAGAGTACAACAAGCAGAGATTTCTAGTTGATGGAACCGAGTCTCTACCCATACTTGACCCAGTTGCAAGGATTGCGGAGCAGTTCGATTCTGCAATTAGCAGGTCTGTCTTCGATCAATGCGCAATACCGACACCACTCGCCAGACTACCGTACCCGTGGCAGCACGAACTCATCGCCCTTCTCCCCGGCTCAACGCCAACTCCAAGGGTATCAACGAATATTGAACGCCCGCGCTAATCCGTATGCTGCCGAAGGCCAACACTATCTGGCTTTGACCTCAGGGGCACAAAGCCCTTTGGCGCAAAATCCGAAACTCGGCGCATTGATCGTACAGCTTCAGTCCCAAGGCTTTGCCAATTCACCGTATACCGGCGATGGCAGCCGCTACGTAATTGCGAACATCGATTTGAGCGGGGACTCCACTAGTGACATCCGCGCCAACAATTACCTGAATCCTTTAGGTAGCCCACCTTTGCGTGGCAGGCAGTACCGTTTGCACTATTACCAGGATCGCTCTCAGGAAGTCATTTTTCTGCAAGATGTCTCCACACGTAGCATCAGCAAGAGCTTGGCCGAGATCACTCGAGGTACGCTGCATCATCTCAACCGCAAACAAAACCTACTCGGCACAACATATCCAACGTTATACGGCAGTGGACAGGTGCAGACCGCTTTCGACTACAACCCAAATCAGGATTTGATACTCACCCGCAAAGCAGGCGATACGCGCTACCAAGCGACATCGATCGATCGCACAACCAACGGATTCGCCACAACCGCGACCTGCATCAGTACATTCCTGTCCCATCGCCTAGGAAAAATGACTAAGGCGCATCAAATCCAGAAATTTGTCGACGACGCGCTTGAAGCCAACAGCGAATTTGTCATCACCACGCCGCGTAGCCAGATCAATCTCGATAAAATCCGCAAGAATTCCAAAAATCTCATCGATTTTTTCCCTGGGCTACGTCAAGGTTTTGGCCTCAGCACGTCAAGTGCGGACATCATCGCCGCCAGCCAAATTTTTGTCGACCACATGCGCGCAAAATATGTTTCACGAGCGCAGGAACCGCCAGAAAATATCGCGCGCGCCTATCAGAATGCAGGAATCAATCCTGCATTGTACCGCGACTATAGCACTTTGACGAACAGCAGAACCCACAGCATGAGCTTACCGACAACACTGCCATACGATAAGACCACCACGCGCAGTAGCCATTTGCTTGCCGATGGCGTATTGCAATTTTCCAATTTCCAAACCGTGCTGAGCGATAGCCAAGGCGCGCTGGATAACAATGCACGTTATCGCATCGACAGCTTTCAGGCCGAGCACAGCCTAGTGGTAGGGCGCATCGGACTGATTGATACGCCCAAACGCCAGAGCGCTCCGCTCGCGCCACCTTTAAGCACCACGCGAGAACCTGTGTCACTCGGATTTACTTTGGTTGGTAATTTAGCGAACAGCATACTCTCAAGTTTAGGCAGTATTGTCAACGTAGTTGAGGTTAAGAAGCGTGCGAATCAAAAGCTCGGTATTGCTTCCGGGCTTTCTGGGACCTATCAAGTTCTGCT
Source organism: Alphaproteobacteria bacterium (assembly GCA_013216065.1). Classification (GTDB taxonomy): domain Bacteria; phylum Pseudomonadota; class Alphaproteobacteria; order JABSOH01; family JABSOH01; genus JABSOH01. The sequence continues at coordinate 1,216 of JABSOH010000114.1, read as the reverse complement.
GCAAGGAAATATTGATGTTTCCAGCAGTCTACTGAATGGTTTGCGCGATGTTTCAGGTCTAGGCAAACCCGGACTGTACACCATTGATGTCGCTCTGATCGGGCAGCATTTCAGCAACAACATCGATATCAACTGGCACCCCACCGTCACGGGGCGTATCTAAATGCCACAAACACCTCATCAAAAGCCAACTGCTGCTGTGCGGGCCGAGTTGTTGCGCATATTTGCCGACCGCGACATCAACACCCTGAATGATCCAGATGCTGAATTGATCCAACGTACCGTGCACAGCCTGATCTATCCGCCGGCTCTAAGCCGCAACATGCCGAGCGCAGAGGACTTTCGCCGCGCCCTCACAATCCTTGAGTGCACCCCAGCAAAATCCAACGCTGCGACTACGTCGATACCGGAAACCGGGTTCAATACGGTAGAAATCAGTTTGGTGCTGCAAGCACTCAAGGGGTTTGATTTCAGCGATCATCGCAACAGTCTGCATCAAAAAATGTGCGATGTATTGCGCGGCATGGCGCAAGGCAATACGCGGGTGTGGTACAACCTGAGCGCAAGCACCAATGTTCATGACATCACGATCTATAGCTTTCTGAAAGACGCACTTATGCGTGCCAAAAGCCCTGATTCCTCGCGCATGGAGCAAGCCCCGATTAAGCGTTCGCGGAAAAAGTTCTGGGATGGTGGCGTCAGTATATAGAGCTTGATCTTCCTTCATCTCTGTAGGTATCGCCGCGAAAAATACCTAGCATTCCCTTGACTAGAAAACAATTACCCACACGGCAAGTTGTGCAATTCTGCACAATATCTAGCTCGGGACTCATTAAATATACCCGATGACGATGGCTGCAATTTGGACCGCGGAGAAGAAGCTGGACACCACCGCGAACCTAAAATTGATGAGACCTTGAATAGAAAATGCTTTTTTTGTGTGAGATTGTCTCTGGAACTCCATCCGGGCGGAATGCCCGAATGGAGTTCTACGTGCTCTGCCATGGCTTCCTTTTTTCGCCAATAGACCAAACACCTCATATTTCAGGCGAGGTTTGCCCGCCCGATGTGTGTTTTTACCCGATCCGGTTCTCATGAAGAGGTTCATCGGACCTTTGAAGTGGGCAAACGAGTGAAGACCCTGACTTTCGATCATTCGCTCGCTGTTTGGCATGGGCTTGCCTTCAGGTTTCTTGCGGTGAATTTGCGATGTCAG
>JABSOH010000113.1 GCA_013216065.1 Alphaproteobacteria bacterium | reverse complement strand
GGCATTGACTTTACCCTTCCCGCACGGCGTGTGGTTCGTTCATTGGAGCAGATCATGGAACGGCGAGGCAAGTCCGCGATGTTGATAATGGGCCTGGGTATATCTGCTTGATACTCACAAGCTGGGCAGAAAATTATCGGGTGCTCCATCTAACCAGGCAAGAGCCGCAGCAGAATGCATACAGGTGTTTATCGTAGGCGCGTTGATCGCGGTGATTTTTCTTTGGCGGTCCATACCCTGCGCGGTCAGATGCAGTTTTGTGTTAAGCCCCTTTTGTACGGTTCATCTCCTGATTGTCGCCTCTTGCGCCAGAGGCATGAACTTTGCCATGGAATGCATCAATCATGAGCCATTCGTAATCAGGCTTGTTAATCAGGCTTTCTAAAAGCTGTTCCCACACGCCCTTGTCGCGCCAAATGACGGTGCGTATTGCTCCGGTTGCCGTAATCCGGCGACAAGTCACGCCATGGCGCACCGGTGCGCATGATCCGGAAAACCGCGTCGATAAACTGCCGATTGTCTCAGGTTATACCGCCCCAACTGCCTGCGCGACGCGCGATTCCAGTAATCCCCATCCTTGCTCTGATATGTCGTGTCTGTGATGTGATGCTACCTGTATCATGTAAAATCCTCCTTTTTACAAGAATCTCATTTTTCTCATCTATAGAGGATCCAGTATAAATTGGTTATATAGATGACTTATTCTTTCTCTAGATCTTAACTCCATTGAGTACAAATCGGCACAAGGCAAGGCTACCAGAAAAAGGATTCAGAAAAATCTTCAATAGATATTCAAATCGAATCAATTTATTTAGGATCGCCTACAACTCCCCCTTCTGTGAGCTTGAGTTAATTTCAGTGCCAAACGGTCACGACCGAATAAATCGCAAAGAGCATGCTAATTGCAAAATCTATCTAAAATATTGAAAAATATAATAAATAAAAAGTTTATTCGCTGAGATCGTTTGCACTTTGCATCATAGGCTGTTATTCTTCTGTTAAAATTGCATCTTGAGGCGGCTTGAGAACGGGCCTCTGCACGGCCAGGCTTTTCCTGCGCCGAAAAACCACTATGATAGGGTGCAGCTTAAATCTTACAATTAAAGTCTTTGCCGTGACGTCTTCCTCTCTGTTCGCCGTGCTGGTCGCGGCTGGTCAAGGCCAGCGCCTAAAGCAAAACCGACCCAAAGCTTATCAAACCATCGCTGGGTTGAGCCTTCTTGAACATAGCGTTCGCGCCCTATGCCAGGCGGATATTCTACGGCCTGAGCGGATTCAAATCGTGATTGATGCCACGCATCAGGCGTCGTTTGCCGAGCTTAAACACCTGCCAGAGGGTCTGCGCCCGGTGTGCTTTGGCGGCGCGAGTCGCACCCAATCGGTGCGCAATGGTCTGCGTGCCTTAAGCCTTGACGAAGAGGACCGCGTGCTGATCCACGATGCAGCGCGCCCTTTTGTCTCGGAGGGTCTCTTGCGGCGCATCACCGCCGCTCTGGACAATTACCCAGCCGTGATCCCGATACTGCCGCTTGCCGATGCCCTAAAACAGCACGAGAGCCTCGCCGATACTCCGCGTGATCATTATTGTCTTGCGCAAACTCCGCAAGGTTTTCACTACAGTTCCTTACGCACTGCAGAGAATCATGCACCAGATCACGACTATGGCGATGAAGCTGCGTGGGTTGCCGCCGCCGATGTGAGACTACACCCGGTTCCGGGTGAAGCTCAAAATTTCAAAATCACCTACCCTGACGATCTTATCCGCGCCCGTAGTTTACTGTCTGAAACCGTCTACGGCACTGGATTTGACCTACACCGCATGGACACCACAACCACAAATGCCGACCAGTACATTGCCGTCGGCGGGGTAATGCTGCCCCACAAATACCACCTGATCGGCCACAGCGACAGTGATGTCGTTCTCCACGCGTTGATTGATGCTATGCTCGGCACGATCTCCGGCGGCGATATCGGGCAACATTTCCCCCCGAGCAACCCGCGATGGCACAATCAGGATTCACGACTGTTCGTCGACCACGCTCTCAAGATGCTCGACCAAGCTGAGTCACGGCTGCTGCATCTCGATATCACTATCATTGTCGATGCACCCAAAATTGCACCACACCACATGGAGATACAACAGCAACTGTCCGAGATACTCAACCTTGCTCCAACACAAATCAGTGTCAAAGCCACCACTACCGAAGGACTGGGCTTTATCGATGCCCACGAAGCCATTGCAGCACAGGTCATGGTCAGCGTCGAACGCCCCAAGCAACGAGACCACGATGACTAAGCGCGCCAAATTCTGGTATGATGGCCTCGTGACGATGTTTGCCGAGTGGTTCGGGGTTGGCCGGCTGAAACCCCCTGGTACCATGGGATCACTGGCCGCACTGCCAATCCTGTGTCTGCTGCAGTTGTATGGCGGAACGATGGGGGTCGGGATATTCACGGCATTGGTGACGCTGGTGGGTTTCGTCGTGGTGCCGTTCTACCAACGCCAACATCAGAACCATGATGCCGCCACCGTGGTGATCGACGAAGTGGCCGGGATAAGCCTAACCCTGTGTTTTTTATCCCCTGACCCCTTGAGTTACGTACTCGGGTTCATTCTGTTTCGCCTTTGTGATATTTTGAAGCCCTATCCGATTTATCTGATCGATCGCCACCTCAAAAACGGTGCCGGAGTCATGCTCGATGATCTCCTCGCAGGGGTATATGCTGGCCTGTTGGGTCTTGGGATTGGGTCTTGGCTCGAGGGATTATTCTGACCAAATCCAGCCCCCTCATCGAAACCCTAGACTAGACAATTCATGACCTTAGACTCAGCAGAAACCTTAATCGATACTCTGCGTACACGCGGGATCATGCTGTGCATTGCCGAATCCTGTACTGGAGGGCTGCTCTGTGCAACCATTACCAATGTCAACGGCTGCTCAGATGTGTTCCTACAAGGCCAAATTACCTATGCTAATGCCGCGAAACGCAACACATTGGGCGTACCAGCCGCACTGCTCGAAAACCACGGTGCCGTCAGCCACGAGGTCGCCCACGCCATGGCAGCATCGGCAGTTCGCCAAGGTGTTGCACTGTACGGGGGCTCTTGTCTGGGCTTGGCCACCACCGGAGTCGCAGGCCCAACTCATTCCGAGCACAAGCCCATCGGATTGGTCTATGTCGCAGCGGTATTACGCCTCGCGCAACATCGCGCGCCTGAGAGTCTGCAAAAGGAGTTATACCTTAACGGCAACCGCGAGAATATTCGCATACAGACCGTAGAAGAGGCACTAAAGTTAGGCCGAGACATCCTCCAAAAGCCGCCTTGAGAAGCGTTGCGTTTGCGCCGTATTTCACCTATGCATGGAGTGATTGCGTTAAAGTGAAATCACCTTAGGTCTTGAGGTTACGTCTTTCCATTAGGAACTCACACTCCCCATCAATTAAAGAGGACCACATGCTCATTGCATCAATTTGGAACGCCCATAGCCGCTTGGTCACTGGCTCGGTGGGGATTTTAGTGATCGTACTCGGTCTGGTCGCCATCGTCAGCCGTATCGAACCGCCGATGCCGAGTGGTAGTGATCAATTTGGCAATACCCTGCCTGCGCAAAAGGTTATGCCGAGTTTCGATATCGTGCGCATCAATCAAAATGGCTCGGCGATATTCTCCGGCACAGCCACCCCGGGCGCAACTGTTACACTACACCTTGATCATGAGCGATTCGCCAGAGTACAAGCCGATATCCATGGTGATTGGGTGTATACTCTCGGTGCTAGCCTCAAGCCAGGTCAACACATCATGCGGATCACCACAAGCCTCAAAGGCTTTACAGATTCTGCCACCGACGAGCAATTGCTGATCGACATCGAGGGTGTTGACCCCGATGCCGATATGGCTTTACCCAACGACCAAGCGATTGTTTTTGCCGCCAGCAGTGCGCGTGGTTTGCGGGTACTACAGCGTCATGGGCTTGCCCAAGACCTACGCTTGTCAGCCTTGTACACTGCCCAGATCGTGCGCGAACCTACTAGCATGGTCGCCGTAAACGGTGCCGCCACGGCAACAGTGGAACCTGCTACGCCCAGTGCAACCGTGGTTGAGATGCCCGTGGAAATCATATCGGCAAAACCTGTGACGAAACTTAAAATTGGCAAGATACTCCTAGCCCAAAACCAACGCGAGATCACCGCCGAGGGTACGGCGACGGCCAACGTTACGGTGCGTGCGACCGTCGAGGGCAATGCCCCGCGCGAGGTCACCACGGACGCTGCAGGGAAATGGCGCATAACTGCACCAGCAGAAGACATCCACAATACCACCAAACAACTCGCGTTGGTTCAAATTCGCGATGGCATTGAGCTTGGGCGACGGGTCGTCTCGTTGCAGTCTCCTTCTGCACCAAAAGCCGAACAATCCTCAGCAAGCACCCCGTCGGTACGCACGGTGAAGGTGCGCAAGGGCGATAGTCTCTGGACGTTGGCAAAGCGGGTTTACGGTAATGGCAGTAAGTTTCCAAAAATCCTCGATGCCAACAAAGATCAGATCAAAAGCCACAAGGATTTAAAGCCCAGCATGGTGTTGAAAGTTCCTGAATAGGATTTTGATATCTCGCACACCAAGTTAGGAGAGTTTCATGTTTGCGCGATTGCATAAGGTAATCTGTCCGGTTTTGCACCCGGTCCACCCAGCAGGATACCCCTTTATCGCTCTGTTTGCTGCGTTTGGCATACTACTGTGGTGGATCAACGATTTGCTCGGCTTCGTCGGCTTGATCTTGACAGTGTGGTGCATCTACTTTTTCCGCGACCCAGTGCGGCATACCCCACAAGCCGACGGACTCGTCATCAGCCCCGCCGACGGCATCATCACCGAGGTCGCTGAGATTGAGGTCCCCGACGAAATTCCCTTACCCTACCCACGCGCCCTAAAAATCGGGGTGTTCATGAACGTATTCGATATCCACGTCAACCGCGCACCATGCAGTGGCACGATTACCGATCTTGGCTATTACCCCGGTAGCTTCTTGGATGCCTCACTCGATAAAACCTCGACGCAGAATGAACGCCAGATGATGGTGATGCAGACCAGCTTCCGCAAAGACGACGAAGCAGTTAGCATCGCTTTTGTGCAAATCGCCGGGCTGGTGGCTCGACGGATCATTTGCCACCTCGACGAAGGCCAATCACTGCGCGCTGGCGCGCGCTTCGGTCTGATCCGTTTCGGCAGCAGGGTCGATGTCTATCTGCCTACCGACGCAGCGGTTTGTGTCGCGGTCGGGCAACGCATGATCGCTGGCCAAACCGTACTTGGACACCTCGGCACCCTGCCCAAACACGGCTGGCCCAGTGTCACCACCGAATAGGACATAGATATTTCTATGAACACTCCACCACCACGACGCTCCATCAACTCGGTGATCCCAAACCTTCTGACCCTCACGAGTTGCTGTGCGGGTTTGACTGCAGTGCGCTATGCCCTTGAAGGTGAGGCCGAACGCGCCTTGATGTTCATTCTCGCCGCTTCGGTACTTGATGGGCTCGATGGCACCGTGGCGCGCTGGCTGAAAGCCGCCAGCCAATTCGGCTGCGAGCTTGATTCGCTAGCCGACTTTGTCGCCTTTGGAATCTCACCGGGGCTGATCGTCTATTATACCGTTTTTGCCGATGCCCCGCATGTGTTCAGCAGTGTGGCTTGGGGGACAACCCTGCTGTTCAGCATGTGCTGTGGGTTACGACTGGCGCGCTTCAACGTCGCCAACCTCAGCCCAGCCGAGGGCAAACCCGAACCGTTCCTTCGCGGCATTCCCGCCCCTGGAGGGGGCTTGTTGGGTTTGATGCCGCTCGCACTGATGCAGATCGTTCCTGAACTTGCCCAACATCCACTGAGTGCTCCGTTCTATGCACTGTGGCAAGTCTTCATCGGCCTAATGATGGTCAGTTCGATCCCAACGTTTTCGCCAAAGAAACTCCGCGTGCCACAACGCTTTCGGATAGTTTTCCTCCTCGGGATGCTCTGTGTGCTACTGCTGGCCTTAGAGTTGCCTTGGCATACTTGGGTTGCCATTTGCAGTCTCTATCTGGTGTCCATCCCATGGCTCGCGTTGAAAATGCGAGCGCAGCAAAAAGTAACCTAATTGCTCGACCAGCATCTTCGCCGTTCTATGCCCGCCTCAGGCAGCGCATTGCCCATTACCGATCAGTGCCAACGCGTGATCTTGCTTGGCGCAGCGCTGATGGCTGCGATTGCCCACGGCTCGTTGATTCCAACACTCGGGTTGATCACGCTGCACCGTTTCTCGATGGGACTTGATGGCACCTTAGCCTGCCTTTTCACGGCCACCAGCGTTCCCAGGCGCCTCCGCCGCTTACAGCCCCACGCACAAACACTTCACCAGGCTTAACCAGCCAGTAGCTTTCTACGCCATTGTCACCGCCAAGACAGGACCCATAAAGGGGGGTCTGCAAGCTGATGATTGATGATTCACTTGTGAAGAAGGAGAATGAGCGATTTATATTGGTTAACAAACTCACCATTAAACAGGATCCAACCTGGCTTTCCGCTGTCACGCG
>JABSOH010000112.1 GCA_013216065.1 Alphaproteobacteria bacterium | reverse complement strand
CTAAACTGCTTGCGCTTAAGGTCTGGGACTCGAAAACTAGATGCTGTTCAAATCGCTCGAAACACTAAAATACGCTTCGATGAATACCTTGGTGGACAATAATCGCCGAAATGTAAAGACCAAACTACATGAGAAAATGCCTCTTGGAGGTGTCCACCTGCGCTTACCATGTCCAATGCCCGCTGGGAAAAATCCGCACCAACAACCAGCTAGAGCGATTGATGAAGGAAATCAGACGCAGGACACGCGTCATCGGAGCCTTTTCAAACGGTCAATCCTGCCTTGATCTCGCCACCACACAACTCAGGCATATCGCTGGAACCCAAGGGTCAACTCGAAAATACATGGAGATGAAACCATGATTTCAAACAAAAAACACAAACTCTGAAGCTGTAGCACGAACAATGTGCGAAAGATCCTTTACCTACCAGATCGATTGAACAGCAGCATCGAGAACAGATACTAATTAGGTCAAGCTGTTCATTACATCCCAAGGTACTGATTCTTGGACAAAAAGCACCTCGACTCTGCCCCGATGATCAAGGCGAGGAAGATCGGTGTAACTAGCACCAAAATTTGTACAGAATCCATCACAATCGTGACAAGAAAAATAACGCATCATCGGGAATCTCGCACTATCGACTGAGTTGCGGAGGGTTTACGCCTCTAAACGTTCATCGAGCCATTTACTGAGTTGGCCTTTCGAGACCCCGCCAATGATTGAGTCTTTCAATACTTTGTTTTCAAACAGCATTAAGGTTGGGATACCGCGCACACCGTACTCACTCGGCGTATCGGGGTTCTGGTCAATATTGATCTTTTTGATCTCGACCCGCCCTGCGTATTCCCCCGCGACCTCTTCAAGGATCGGCGTGATGGCTTTGCAAGGGCCACACCACTCTGCCCAGAAGTCGAGCAATACAGGCTTGGTATTGTTCAACACATCACCTTCAAAACTATTATCGCTGATGTTCGATATCAAATCACTCATTATGGTTTCCTTAATTCTGAAGCACCCTAAATACTTTGGAGCGCCCGTATCCCAAGCTGATCCAGCATCGCCGAGACATCCTCAGGAACCATCTCGCCAGTGTCGTCAATATGGGCATCGGGGGGCACATTTTCAACCTCTAAATATCGCCAGCCCTGAAACGGGCGGTGGCGATCTCCGCGCACTGAAACTAGGGTGTCGTCCATAACAATTCGACAACAACGCTTATTGTTACCATACGTAAAATCCTGTAAATCAATAATTTTTTGCCTCAAACTGAAACGACCTTTGATAATCCAGTACAATGACCCTTGAGCAATGATTTCTTCAGCACGGCGCGGGAAATTCCGCGTCACATGCACCTGTTTACGACGCTGTGCCTGCCATTCACGCAAATGTTGCGAGGATTCGACCCCAACACACAATTTTTTCAGGTGCAGCATCACCCAAGGTTCCTCAGTCTGTTGATTGGGAGTCTCCCCATCGGCATGTATCAGCCCTGTCAGCAAACTGCAAGCACCGCTATGATCCAAAAAGAACCGATGTTTTTGCTTCTCTAAACCCGAATTTCCAGAGACTAGACACCCCTTGGCTTGATTATTCCTCCTCACCGCTATACATTGGCCACAGCATTGGCACAGTAGCATCCTAATTTAAGAATACACGAATAGACGATGAAATTCGGCTCAAATGGTGTTGATGTGCGCTATATTTTGCATTTTTGGGAAAAAAACATGTCCGATAAGTCTGTCCGCCCACTCTCACCCCACCTACAAATCTATCGCTGGCAATGGACAGCCAGTTACTCTATCCTCCATCGTCTGACCGGAATAGCCCTGAGTTTCGGCGCGGTACTCATTGCCTTGTGGTTGGTCACGCTTGGCACCAGCCCAGATGCTTTTGCCTACGTACACGGTTTCATGAATTCATGGTTCGGGATTTTCGTGTTGCTCGGGTTTTGCTGGTCGATGTTCTTTCATGTCCTAAACGGGATACGCCACCTGTTTTGGGACATGGGTATGGGATTTACTCTGGAGCATGGCCAATTCAGTGGACATCTCGTCGGCATCAGTTCGCTCGTCCTGACCGCGCTCGTGATCGCACTTGCGCTATAAATTCTTGTTACTCTAAACAGGAGGCTGCTTCATGTCACAATCCATGCGTACAGAACTCTCGCGAGTTCGCGGCCTCGGTTCCGCACATCACGGCATTCAACATTGGTGGATGCAGCGCCTAACCGCCATTGCACTACTGCCGCTTACGGTCTGGTTTATCTACAGCGTACTGAACATCACCGCCGAGAGTGCAGATTCAGCAATAGTCTTACAACAACAAGCACAAGCCTACATCGCCAACCCGTTCAATGCCCTTATGGCAGTCCTGCTGGTGATCTGCGCTTTTCAGCATTTGCAACTAGGCCTCCAAGTCGTGATCGAAGACTATGTCCACAACGCCACAAGCAAATTCTCCAGCCTCATCGCTTTGAAATTCTCCTGCTTTATCATCGCAACAGCCTGTCTGCTCTCTATCGTCATGATCGTTGTACGCTAAATCTGCCTAAATACTGCTCCTTTTTCAGAAAATGCTATGCCAGACTCCTACCCAATTACCGACCACCGCCACGATGTGATTGTTGTTGGTGCTGGCGGTGCAGGACTCCGCGCCACCTTTGGAATCGCCGAACAAAACCTTAGCGTCGGCTGCATCACCAAGGTGTTTCCCACTCGCAGCCACACCGTTGCCGCCCAAGGCGGCGTGTCGGCCGCGCTCGGCAACATGGGGCTGGACGATTGGCGTTGGCACATGTACGACACGGTGAAAGGCTCGGACTGGCTCGGGGATCAGGATTCGATCGAATATATGGTGCGCGAAGCAATTCCCGCCATCATCGAGCTAGAACACTACGGCGTACCGTTCTCACGCACCGAAGAAGGCAACAGCTATCAACGTTCCTTCGGCGGCATGACCACAGAATTTGGCGAAGGCCCGCCCGCACAGCGCACTTGTGCCGCAGCAGACCGCACCGGACATGCCATGCTGCACACGCTGTATCAGCAGTCTTTGAAGTATAAGGCAGAATTTTTCATCGAATACTTCGCTCTTGACCTGATCATGGATTCTGCAGGAGCTTGCGTTGGCCTGATGGCGTTGAATATGGACGATGGCTCGATTCACCGTTTCCACGCCAAGAAAGTCGTGTTGTGTACTGGCGGTTATGGCCGGGTGTATTTTTCGGCGACCTCGGCGCATACCTGTACTGGCGATGGCGGCGGCATGGCCTTGCGCGCTGGATTGCCCTTACAAGACATGGAGTTTGTGCAGTTCCACCCCACCGGGATTTACGGGGCTGGCTGCCTGATTACCGAAGGCGCACGTGGCGAAGGCGGCTATTTGACCAATTCCGAGGGCGAGCATTTCATGGAACGCTATGCTCCCTCAGCAAAAGATCTTGCCTCACGGGATGTCGTCAGCCGTTCAATGACCATGGAGGTACGCGACGGTCGCGGGGTTGGCAAAGACAAGGACCATATCTATTTGCACCTCAATCACCTAGCACCAGAGGTTCTTGCCGAACGTCTGCCGGGTATCTCGGAGACCGCGCGTATCTTTTCTGGAGTCGACGTCACCAAAGAACCAATCCCCGTATTGCCGACGTGTCACTACAATATGGGTGGCATCCCAACCAACCACCACGGCGAAGTAGTGACTCTCAAAGATGGCAATCCCGATTGCGTGATCCCGGGTCTCATGGCAGCTGGTGAGTCGGCTTGCGTTTCGGTGCATGGAGGCAATCGCCTCGGGTCGAATTCGCTGCTGGATCTTGTGGTGTTTGGACGCGCAGTCGCCTTACGCTGTGGGGAAACCGTCGACAAATTCGAAAGTCATCGCACTTTACCAAACAACGCAGGTGATGCCGCGCTTGAACGCCTAGATCACTTCCGCAACGCTAGTGGTGGCACGCCAACGGCAGAATTGCGCCTGAAAATGCAAAAATCGATGCAAAGCCACGTTGCGGTGTTCCGCGAGGGTGATGTACTCAGCGAAGGTTGCCAACAGCTTGAAAAGGTTTATGACGGGATGGCAGATATTTCGGTGTCGGATCGTTCGTTGGTGTGGAATTCCGATCTCATCGAAACGCTAGAGTTTGATAATCTGATCCGCCAAGCGATGGTGACAGCAACCTCTGCCGCCAATCGCACCGAATCGCGCGGCGCTCACGCCCGTGAAGACTTTCCGGATCGCAACGATAACGAGTGGATGAAGCATACTCTTGCCTGGCAGGAAGAGAGCGGCAGGGTCGACATCGACTACCGCCCGGTACACATGCACACGCTCAGCAACGATATCCAACCGATTCCGCCGAAAAAGCGCGTCTATTAAAGTTTTAGGACAATAAGGTATGGTAGAATTACGACTTCCCAAGAACTCGTGTGTCGGGCAGGGTAAAGCTTGGTCGATACCGAGCAACGGCAAAACCCGCACGTTTAAAATTTATCGCTACAATCCTGACGACGGTAGCAAGCCCAAACTCGATAGCTACGAGATTGACATGAGCGAGTGCGGGCCGATGGTGCTAGATGCCCTGATCAAGATCAAGAACGAGATTGATCCGACTCTGACGTTCCGACGTTCGTGCCGCGAAGGGATTTGTGGTTCCTGCGCGATGAATATCGATGGCACCAACACGTTAGCCTGCACAAAATTCTTAAGCGAAGTTCAGGGTGACGTAAAAATCTACCCCCTACCCCATATGCGTGTAATCAAGGATTTGGTGCCTGACCTTAATCGGGCTTATGCGCAATTATCGTCGATTGAGCCGTGGTTGAAGTCGGAATCGCCGACCCGACCCGATCAAGAACGGCTGCAAAGTCCGCAGGATCGCCGGAAACTCGACGGTTTATACGAGTGCATTCTGTGTTTCGCGTGTACGACCTCATGTCCAAGCTATTGGTGGAATAGTGAACGCTATCTAGGACCTGCGGTGCTGTTGCAAGCTTATCGCTGGCTGGAAGATTCCCGAGATGAGCATCAGGGCGAGCGGCTCGACAACCTCGAAGACCCCTTCCGGCTATTCCGTTGCCATACCATCATGAATTGTAGCCAAACCTGCCCAAAGGGCTTAAATCCTGCCAAGGCGATTGCTGAGATCAAGAAAATGATGATCCAGCGGCAATTCTAGTTAAGCTCTTTTCTCGGATTTACCACACCCGCTTTCAAGGTCGGTGGTTGGTTTTTGGCACACCGGGCAAAAATCCGGCATTTCTCCACTTTTCGCCATTGCAGCGGGTAAACCGCCACAACTGCCCTTCAGGCATTTTCCGGTGAGCAGGAACCCCACCGACAGTCCCAATACTGCAATGAGGAAAAACAGTAGAGTCGCCAAAAATACACCCATCACTGAGCCTCCATCTTAAATATCCAACCGCCCCTCTATTAGGACAACCTATCCATAGGTAGGCCACGGATCAGATAAAATCAAGGTTACGACAACCAAGCCGGACTAGAGTGACTGGTGAAGGTATCGCCATTGCGCACGATCATCAAGCAGGCAAGATTCAAGTTTTTACAGGTCTCAAGACCCGATTGTCCCATCACCAATAGAGCTGTCGCCCAACCATCAGCAACCATCGTGCTTGCTGCGCGCACACTGACCGAGGCCACATCGTGCGTAATCGGATAACCAGTGCGCGGATCAATGATATGCGAGAAACGCTTGCCGTTTTTCTCGCGGTAATTGCGATAATCGCCAGAAGTGGCAATAGCCTCATCGTGCAGCTTTGTCACGGTCTGTATCACAATGCCATTTTGATCGGGCTGTTCGATCCCGACTCGCCATGGCTCGCCAGCAGAATTTGAACCGACTGCGCGCAATTCACCTCCGATATCAACCAAATAATGCTGATAGCCTGCATCTGTCACAATTTGCCCCAGAACATCGACTGCGTACCCCTTGGCTATCGCCGAGAAATTCAACGTAACCCCCGGCACAGAACGGCGCAGGGTCGCGGGATCACTAGGAGTAAATTCAAGACTTGCAAAGTCGCTCCGTGAAAGTGCAGTGATGACCTCAGACTCTGTTGGCCAGTTGTCATCGGAGTCACGACCAAAGCCCCACAGGGTAATCAAAGAGGCTAATGCTGGATTAAACGCCCCCGCACTCTGCGCAAACAGGTCTTGAGATCCCCGCAGGACAGCGGCAAAGTCCGCATCAACCTCAACTGCCGTGGTGACGTTCAGGTTTGCATTAAACCGCGAAATCAACGATTGCGTATCCCAAGTCGACAGGCTCTGATTGATCCGCAAAAGCGCGCCCTCTATCCGTGGGCGCAATTCAGCAAGTGGTGTTGCCGCACCACCAAACCCCACCACCTTGATTTGGTAATAGGTGCCCATGGTCTCACCGTTGAAGCTATCCAATATCGGCGTTGAATTGCGGTATTGTTGGTATACTAACGATCCCGTAGCCATCACAGCCAGAATCATCATCATCAGCCAACAGCGCATGGTCATGAAATACTCCTATGATGATTGTCCATTATGTATAGCTAAACGACAATTTTTCGATTCAAATATTCTGATCCCGAAACGATTCATCGATTGAACAATTTAACCTTCTTCTGATAGCCTTTGCCTGGGCCCATTATTG
>JABSOH010000111.1 GCA_013216065.1 Alphaproteobacteria bacterium | reverse complement strand
CGTAAACATGATTTTAATCGACTCACTCTACAACGCAACCTTCATTATAGCCGGGATCTACACCAATCAAGAAGGCTTCAATCTATTCAAGACCTTGCTCTTCGACAGCATATTGATTTTTGCTCCAACCACCGGCCAAACCCTGATTGGACGACTCTCAGACTGCATTGACCGCCGTCTTGTCATCATTCTACCACTGCTGATCTGCATCACCATACTCATCAGCATCATCCGCTTTCCCGATATCTCTACGGCTGGAAAATTTTCGCAATCGAACTACTGACATCATGCCTAATCCCCACCCACAGCCTTGTCATCGCATACACCAACAATGATTCTCTTCTTCGTTTTCAGCGCGATATTCGTACTTCCCACCGCCGGTTTTGTCATGTAGACGATTGGCTCGGTGGGCTATTTCTTCTTCTTGCTGGTGATGGCGATTGCCATGGTAAGCTTACCTCCATCGCTCGGGCGCAGGTTGTGCCTCTGAACACCCATGAACGAGCACCTAAGGCTACACCGTGCTGCCTGACCCCGACGAACAAACTAAAAAAAGCGATTAAACCGCCTTTTCACGCCATAAAGCTTCTAACCCGAGTCGATAATCTGGATACAGCAATTCTACGGACAATTCGGTTTTGATACGGCGGTTATCAATGCGCTTATTATCTAAATAGAACTCTCTGGCCAAGCCCTTCAATGCCGCACTGGCATAGTCTTCGGGTGGCGGTAATGGCACGCCACACAAGGTTGCAGCATAGCGCAATACATCTTGGGGTGGAGCTGGGCAATCATCGGCAAGATTATACACACGTCCGGGCTTCGGCGTGGCAATCGAGGCGCTGATGGTCTGTGCAATATCGGCTTCGTGGATACGGTTGAAAACATGCCCTGTCTTGATCAACTGCTCCGCGCGCCCACTCTGAAGTTTGCACAATTGATTGCGCCCGACACCATAAATCCCGGCAAGACGGAACACATGGGCGGGCAAACCGCTTTCACACCATTGGGCTTCGGCGCGAACCCGCCCTATCCCGCGTTCTCCGGTGGGATTAGGTGGTGTATCCTCGTTGACCCAACGCCCATCGTGATTGCCGTAGACATTAGTACTCGACAGATACCCCAACCATCGCAGTGCTGTCGAATATTGCAAGATCGGCGCAATATTCGAATACAGTACATCTCCTTCTGGCGATGGTGGTGCCGAAATGACAACAATTTCAGCACTGCGTAGTACCGTGATACCGTCAGCATCCAGTCCTTGATCCCACAGATACGGCGTAACTCCGCGCACAGAAAGCCGCTCGGCTTTGTCACGGTGCCGCACCGAAGCCGAAAACCTGCACGCAATCCGGGACGCAGCAAGTTGCTGATGCCACGCCGCAATCACCTTGCCGTAACCGAAACACATAATGCGCATAGTGATGCTTCCTTAGGGTAATTCTAAGGCACAAATTATAGTATTGCAATCGTGCATATCAGGCTATCGGCTGAGTCAACAAGTGATGGAGGCTGGAATGTTCATGGCAATTTGGACCAAAATCGTTGGAAGCGCCGTAGGAGCGCTACTCGGCGCATTGCTCAGGGTTGCAGGCGGACATTTCTGGAACAAAAGACAGTCGCCGACTGCTGAAGGCATGCCAGATAAAGAATTGGCTTTCCTGCGCAGGATTTTTGGCCTCAGCCCCAAAGTATTCGCGCACATCTTCGTTGATCGCTCGCGCCGTTCACCAAATTTTAGCTCTCGGCGTGATACCCCGATTGATATGGTGGTGATCCACTGCACCAACATGGACAGTTGGGATTCTGCCATCGTACGCCTGTGCAATCCAGTGTCCGAGGTCAGCAGTCACTATGTGATCGCACAAGACGGCCGGATTTTCGGCCTCGTCGATGAAGCCAAACGCGCTTGGCACGCTAGGGTCGCCGAATGGCAAGGCCAGAGCCATATCAATGATCGTTCGCTGGAGATTGAACTCGACTACCCCGGACATCGGGCCGGATTGCAGCCCTACCCCGAGGCACAAATTTTTGCTCTGATCGCACTGTTGCGCGATATTCGTGTGCGCCATGACATCCCAGCGCAAAACGTGTTGGGTCACGAAGACGTTGCGCCGGGACGCAAAGTCGACCCCGGCGAAAACTTCCCTTGGCAGCGATTGATCGAAGCTGGCGTTGCAGCACGTGGATAGGGGGGGCAGAGAGCCACGACTTTACGTCTCAGAGAGCAGCGCATCGTTCAAGAATATACCTTCAGCATTCGCGCTCAGGGTGAGACGCGTACCATCAGCGATGCTCCCAGCGAGGATTTTTTCAGCAACTGGGTTGATTAAGTATTGCAAGATTGCGCGCTTCAACGGACGCGCGCCATAACGCGGATCAAAACCCACCCGAGCAAGATACTCAAGTGCACTATTCTCGGCAATCAGGCTGATCTCACGTTCCGCCAATCGTTGTTGTAAACGCGCAAGTTCAATCTTGACGATCTTGACCATGCGCTCCGGCACCAGACGGTTGAAAATGATAATCTCATCCAAGCGGTTCAGGAATTCAGGCCGAAACGTACTGCGCACCGTATCCATCACTAAATCCTGCGCTGTCCCCGTCGGGGCGCCTTCTGCATCCGCCGTCTCAGGCGACAGATGCTCGACACCAAGATTCGAGGTTAGGGTGATCACGCAGTGACGAAAATCCACCGTGTTGCCCTTACCGTCGGTCATGCGCCCATCGTCCAAGACTTGCAGCAGAATATTGAATACATCGGGGTGCGCTTTTTCAATCTCGTCGAATAGGATCACCTGATACGGCTTATACCGCACTGCTTCGGTCAATGAGCCACCCTCGTTGTAGCCAACATACCCCGGCGGCGCACCGATCAGACGCGCCACGGCATGACGCTCCATATATTCCGACATATCAAAACGCAGAATCGCAGTGTCGTCCTCGAACAGGAACTCCGCCAGGGTCTTGGTCAATTCGGTCTTGCCAACCCCGGTTGATCCTAGAAATAGAAACGAGCCGATCGGACGCGAATCGTCTTGTAAACCCGCGCGTGCACGTCGGATCACTTGACTGACTCGCTTGATCGCCGTTGGTTGACCGATCACTCGCGCACCCAAAATCACCTCCATCTCTAAAAGACGATCTTTCTCACCCTGCAACAAACGATCCACCGGAATCCCAGTCCAGCGCGCAATCACGCTGGCAATATCATCGGCACCAATCACCTCGGACAGTATGGCCGCGTCGTCCGCAACCTGCCCCGAGCGTCCCTCGACAGCCTGCTGCATCGCTTCAAGGGCGGGAATCGTGCTGTACGCCAACTCGCCAGCCTTCTCAAAAGCGCCTTCGCGTTTGGCCTGCTCTAGCTCTAAACGCGCCTGTTCGAGTTTCTCCTTCACATCCGTCATACTCGCGAGTTTGTCGCGCTCGGCTTCCCACTGCGCGGTTCTAGTCTGTGACTTGGTTTCGAGCATACTCAATTCTTCATCAAGTGCTGCCAAATGTTCCTGCGATTTCTTGTCGGACTCCTTGCGCAAAGCCTCGCGCTCGATTTTCAGATGCAGAACCCGGCGATCAAGTTCGTCGATCTCTTCGGGCTTCGAATCCACCGCCATCCGTAAACGCGACGCTGCCTCATCCACCACGTCAATCGCCTTATCCGGCAGAAAACGCCCTGAAATATACCGCGCCGACAATTTCGCTGCCGCGATAATCGCACCATCGCTGATCCGCACACCGTGGTGCATTTCGTATTTCTCTTTCAGGCCGCGCAAAATCGATACGGTTTCCTCAACACTCGGCTCATCGACCAAAATCGTTTGAAACCGCCGCGCTAAAGCGGCATCGTTCTCGATATACTTTTTGTACTCTGCTAGCGTCGTTGCCCCAACGCAGTGCAATTCACCACGCGCCAAGGCCGGCTTCATCATGTTTGAAGCATCCATGGCGCCATTGCCCGCCCCGGCACCAACCAAAGTGTGCAATTCGTCGATGAACACGACAATTTCGCCTGCGGCCTCGACAATTTGTGCTAGCATGTCCTTAAGGCGTTCCTCAAACTCGCCGCGATATTTCGCTCCAGCAATCAGCAATCCAAGATCCAGTGACATTACGCGCTTGCCCCTTAAGCTATCGGGCACATCGCCGTTGACGATCCGTTGCGCTAACCCCTCGGCAATCGCCGTCTTTCCGACCCCTGGTTCACCGATCAGCACCGGATTGTTCTTGGTGCGCCGCGATAACACTTGAATCGTGCGCCGAATCTCCTCGTCACGCCCAATCACCGGATCAAGCTTGCCCGCACGTGCGGCCTCGGTAAGATCGTGCATATATTTATCCAGTGCTTCATTGGCGGTCTCGGCGTTGCTGCTATCGATGGTTTTGCCGCCGCGGCTTTGCTTAATCGCTCGCAACAACACCTCGCGCCGCAGATTCGCCTCCTGCGCTGCCTGCTGAATTTTGCTCTCGATCAACAACCCCAATAACACCGCTTCGCGCCCAACGTACTGATCTTGCAAGCTGCTGGCGGCCTTTGCCGCGCCGTCCAATACCCGCAACAGAGCCGGAGAAGCCGCCTGCTGCTGGCTGCCATGCACGCTCGGTAATTTAGCCAGAAGTTGATTGCCCGCCGAATCGAACTTGGTTACGTTGCCGCCCGCAGAGATGATCAATTTGCTGATGCTATCCTCGGCCAGTAAAGCCATCAAGAGATGCACTGGCTCTAGGTATTGATGATGGTGAGTCGCTGCAACTTGGCTCGCGGTCTGCAAAGTACTCTGGGCTTTTTCGGTCAATTTGTCCATCGACATGGCTATTCTCCTTCGCAAAACGGATCGCAACGCCCTCTAATGCAAACTGCTCTGGGAAGGATATGGCGCGCAAATGCCACCAGACAAGGGCTTGAAAAACTGCTTTCACACCTTATTTGCGCAGAAAATATCCCAAAACCCTGTAATTAGGCCAAAAGCCGATAGTTCATCAAAAACTCAACCTTGGTATCGGTTGACCAGAAGCTGCTAAACCGTGCCAACACAGGCTTTAACGCACGGCACCATGCACCGATATGATGGTGCAGTCGTAGCCAGATTTCTCCAAGGTCTCAACGAGGTGAATCGCTGGATATATTCGTCACACAGCCCGACACCATGGAACATCATGCTATACTGTCGTCCGCTGTATTCTTCGGGCAGACGTTTTCCCGCCAGCGACAGCTCGCGGAACGACATGCTAGGCTGTAACACTTCAGTGTTGTATGATGTGATCGTACGGTTAGCCCTGGTACAGTGTCTTTTGTTCGACGCTCGGTGTTCCCGCACCGCACAAGCCAAAGCCAAGTGCGCGACATATCGATATAATTAACATCCTATAAGATCGGTATCAAAAGCTACGATATCGCCATCTTGAATTCACGTGGGCCGCATTCTTGCCTCCACGGATTGGTGCGTAGACTTGAGGCCAACAGCCGGGTTTTGATCCACTCGCCGCCCAACGCAATATTCCCAGTGTGCAATTCTGCCCACAGAGTATTCTCCTGACCCCAAGGCGCAAAGCTACCCGCATCCGATCAAGGCCGTGATCATAGGCACTGGTCGCGCAACGCATGGACTTTGATCTCTTCAGAGTGCTTTGATCTTGCACGTATGTTCCATCACGTCCTCGCTCTGCACCACGTTGATGTTCTCCGCTTCTAGAGTTGCGAAACCCAAATGATTCAAGCGATACACCGCCAAAGTCTGGTTGCCTCTCGTGTGCTGAACAAACTGTGCAGCAATCTCGCGGGAAAAGACCCGCAAAGTCCCTCGCTCGCTCGGGGAATTGGTTTCCCGCCGAGAATATGGAAGAACGACGTGATCGGGCGAATTTCGCTGATCACGGGCAAGTGTTCCGAGAGATGCTCGCAACCCGAATAATCGGGCGGGATCATGGTGCCGTCCTCAAGCACTAGACAGGCGCGTGAGGCTATTGTGCGTAATCCAAAGCTGCATATTCGTCGAATCGCGACTGTAGCAAATGTTCAAGGGGTTGAACATCAAGACCCACTAATATTGCGTGCGCGAATTGCTTCGAGTAAGCGCTGATAACGGTAGTTACGCATGATCTTTAAGTTGAGTACATTCAGCCTTCCGGCGTGCGAAAGCCTGCGCGGTCGTTATCAACGGGTGAGCCGTTTGTGCCGGATCGGATCAGTTTTTCGATGTTCTCTATAGTGTTGCCCGACATCAGCCATGATAGCCTCTTTGTGTTCGGTTAAAGTCTATACCCACACAATTTCTTTCGAAAGGCGATATCATAGAACTCGTCCTTGATGTGGCTTGATGGAGGCGCTCATAGATGTCCTTGCTTGCGGAGAATTGGTCTGAGTGCAGATGTGATCCATATCCTCCACTGCCAAATACAACTGATAGGCGTGATTCTCGGGCATTCCGTGCCCCTGTCAGCCTTGTCGATTATTAAATGTGGGGGGGCTAACACCTAAGATTGAGATTTGAGAGTAGACTTGAGGTCTTTAAGTAGCTTTTTTAGTGAACCAATATTAAGTCGCCATTCGCACTCTTTCAAGAACATGCTGAAATGTTTTTTTGGAATACCATTGAACTTTCGCACATGCTGTTTTGCCTGGTTCCAGAAGTTTTCAATGCCATTGAGTATGATGACGTCCATGAGCAAAAAGTGTGGAATG
>JABSOH010000110.1 GCA_013216065.1 Alphaproteobacteria bacterium | reverse complement strand
CTTTGCCCACCCGCCCTTGTCGCGCCAAACGACGGTACGTATTGCTCCGGTCGCCGTAATCCGGCAGCAAGTCACGCCATGGCGTACCGATACGCATGATCCGGAAAACCGCGTCGATAAACTGCCGATTGTCTCAGACTATGCCGCCCCAACTGCCCGCGCGACCCAAAGAGGCGCAGTTCCAGCAATCCCCATACTTTTTTCTCTGATCTGTCGTGTCTGCGATGTGATGCTACCTGTGTCAGGTGATATCCTCACTGTTTGCAAGAATCTCTTATTTCTCATCTCGTGACTACAATATCTAGAACGCCAAGCCTGCTCATAATTGATAGGCGTCAGGATCATCACGTACCAAAGCGTCGTTTAGGATCAGGCTTTTTAAGAGCGCACCACACACTGGCAGCGCCTACACCAAAACGAGATGCAACCCCTCGGATATCATCAGCCCATCCTGCTCGCGAACCAACAAAACTGTACGGTGAAAATATGATGAATAAGTCATCCGTATAGTATAATCAATTTATAATGGATTATCCATACCAAGTCTTGAGGCCAGCAATCTTCTCCACCCCTAACAAGCCCTTCAAAAACACCTCAATCTCGCGCCATTCGTAGTTCAAATTTCGCTTATCATCCTTGAATTCAGTCTCACCGGACAGTTTCTTGATTTGCTTGATTAATGCCGTCAACTCGCGGCGAATCAACGCGATTTGAATATCATCAAGACGGTGCATCACCACCTCTTGATGCATCATCATGTTGGCAAATTCCTCACGGCTGCGATTTCCGGCATCGATCAAGCGAGCATCAAGATCCGCCCAAAAATCTTCCCACTCACCGTACAGCTTCTCTAGGTTTAGATCGTTATATTGCTCGGAGGTTTCTTCAATCTTCACCATCAGACGCACAAATTGCCACACTGGCATCGTCACATCGCGCATGATTTCCCCCTATCCAGAACTTGCGTAGCCTCTTTCATGGTGGGATAACACCATCAGTCTAGAGGATAAACGCTTTTCTCAAAGGAAACACCATGTCACGCTATGCTGATCTACAAAATCAAATCGAAACCAGCTTTGCCCATAAGGAAACCATCTCATCCGCAACCCAAGGTGCCGAGCGTGAGGCAATCGAAGAAACTTTAAGCCTGCTGGATCAAGGCAAACTGCGCGTTGCAGACCCCGTGAACCCTGGAAAGTGGCTGGTCAACCAGTGGATAAAAATGGCGGTTTTGCTGTCGTTCCGCCTTTCCGACATGGACCTGATCCCCGGCGGCCCTGGTACAAGCACCTGCTGGTGGGATAAGGTGCCATCGAAATTTGCCAATTGGCAGAGAAAAGATTTTCAAGATGCAGGCTTTCGTGCCGTGCCACATTGCATCGTGCGCTATTCGGCCTATATCGCACCTTCGGTGGTATTGATGCCGAGTTTTGTCAATCTCGGTGCCCATATCGGTAGCGGCGCGATGATCGACACTTGGGCGACGGTGGGTTCATGCGCACAAATTGGGCGCAATGTCCATCTCTCTGGCGGCGCAGGTATTGGTGGCGTGCTGGAACCTCTACAGGCTGGCCCCGTAATCATCGAGGATGATTGCTTCATTGGCGCGCGGGCTGAGATCGTCGAAGGCGTTATCGTTGAGCGCGGTTCGGTATTGTCGATGGGAGTCTTCATCGGCGCGTCCACCAAGATCATCAACCGCCACACCGGAGAAGTCCATATCGGGCGCGTGCCACCCTGTTCGGTGGTGGTCTCGGGCAGCCTACCTGGCAAGCCTTTGCCGAACGGTGACCCCGGCCCTAGCCTGTACTGCGCCGTCATCATCAAACAGGTCGATGAGAAAACTCGCTCCAAGACCTCGATCAACGAACTGCTGCGCGATTAGGATAAGATTTTGACCATGTCACGCGTCATTGAGATCGCACAGGATTTGTTACGTTTTCCGAGCATCACCCCAGATGCCTCTGTCGTACTGGACTACTGCGCTGAGTTTCTTCATCAACTCGGTTTTATCTGCGAACGCTTGGTGCGCGGAACCGATGAAGAACGAGTCGATAACCTCTACGCTACATGGGGAAATCAGGGGAATTGCATGCTGTTCTGCGGGCATCTCGATGTCGTCCCACCCGGTGATCTCGCCACATGGCGGCACGATCCGTTCGGCGCGGTCATCAAGGACGGATTGCTGTACGGGCGAGGCGCGGTCGACATGAAAGGCAACATCGCGAGCTATTTTGCTGCACTCGAAGACGTGATATTGGAACGCAACCCCGCTAAAATCGGCCTTGCCCTGCTGCTCACTGGTGATGAAGAGGGCAATGCCCTATTCGGTGTCCGTGCCGTGATGCCAGAATTGGTAGCGCGCGGCGCGCGTTGGATCGGGTGTCTCACTGGGGAACCTACCAGTCAAAATCGCGTTGGCGATGCCTTCAAACACGGGCGGCGTGGTTCTTTAAACGGTAGCCTCACCGTGCAGGGAGTTCAAGGCCATACCGGATATCCAGCACGAGCCGATAACGCTGCCCATCGCATCATTGATGCCCTCGGTGTTTTACGCGCCATGCCGCTTGATGACGGCAACGCCAATTTCGAGCCATCTTGGCTCGAAATCACCACAGTGGATGTCGGCAACCCAACCGGCAACATCATCCCTGGACGCGCTTCAGCCCATTTCAACTATCGCTTCAACACCGAACAGAGTAGCGCAGGATTACGCCAGAAAGCCCACGATGCAATCGCTGCAGTTATCCCTGCAACGCAATTCAGCCTTGAGTGGCGCACACCATCAGAACCCTATCTGAGTCCGCACGGTGCGTTCATCGAACGAGTGGTACGGACCGTACAATCTGTCACGGGGAACACGCCAACCAGCACCACCGTTGGCGGTACATCGGATTCACGCTTCATCCATCAGCACTGCCCCGTAGTCGATTTTGGACTCTGCGGGCGGGGAATGCACGAAGCCAACGAAGCCGTACACTTGGACGACTTACACGCACTTCAAGCAATCTATGGTGCCTTATTGCGCGGAGCGTAATAGCCGCTTCGGGCCTTGTCAGCGTGCCGCGTTCGGCGTAGAGATTGCCCTGAGAACCAAAAAAATATCCGAAGGAGCCGAATGATGGAAGTCAGCGATCGAGTCAAAGCCATCATCCAGAATTACGAAGGCATTAGTGGCCCTTGCGAAGCTCGGCTGATCAAAATCCTGATGCACGGACGTTTGGGCGGCACAGGTAAGTTGGTGATCCTGCCCGTCGATCAAGGTTTCGAGCACGGTCCCGCGCGTTCGTTTGCCATGAACCCTGCGGCCTACGATCCGCATTATCATTATCAACTCGCGGTCGATGCTGGATTATCAGCCTTTGCCGCACCGCTCGGGATGCTTGAGGCTGGAGTAGAAACCTTTGCCACAAAAATTCCAACCATCCTCAAGATCAACTCCTCGAACTCATGGGCGACCAGCAAAGATCAGGCTATCACAGGCTCAGTGCGTGACGCCAAACGCCTCGGCTGCTGCGGGGTCGGTTTCACGATTTATCCCGGCTCGGAAGACTACATCAATCTCGTCGAAGAATTTCGCGCGATGGCCGCTGAAGCCAGAGTTGAAGGTCTCGTGGTAGTGCTGTGGTCTTATCCACGCGGCGGCAACATCACTAAGGTCGGGGAGACTGCACTTGATATCACTGCCTATGCCGCTCACATGGCCGCCTTGCTCGGCGCACACATCATCAAGGTCAAGCCACCAACGGCACACCTCGAACAACCCGAATCCAAAGCAGTGTATGAGGCCAACAATGTCGCTACCGAGCATTTACATCAGCGGATTCGCCACATCATGGCAAGCACCTTCGCTGGACGGCGTTTGGTGGTGTTCTCGGGCGGTGGCTCTAAGGACACCGACACGCTGCTTGAGGAAATTCGTGAGTTGAAGGCTGGAGGGGCTTCCGGCTCGATCATCGGGCGCAATTCTTTCCAACGTCCGCGCGAAGAAGCCCTCAAACTACTCGATACCATCATCAATATCTACCTAGAACGTTAAGCTTTTTTGAAGCGTTTCTGCACGAATAATGTCTGAGGATCGGGTACCCAGCACTGAGATTAACCGCAAGATCATCCATTTGACTTCTCTAGTCTATCCGGCATTGTACGCCATGCTCGGCGATCAAACCCTGATGATCCAGATCACCGGAACTGTGCTCGTGGTGCTGATCCTGAGCGAAATACTGCGGCAGCGCTTTACCAGATTTTCCACTTTGTACACCCGGCTGTTCGGCTTTTCCATGCGTACGCACGAAGCCCACAGGCCAACTGGCGCAACCTATTTCCTGATCGGTACATTCCTCTGCATCGTCATGTTTGATGCCCCAATAGCCATTGTTGCGCTGGTGATTTTGGTGGTCTCCGACACCTGTGCATCTCTTGTCGGATTGTGCTTCGGGCGAATTCGTCTCATCAATGGCAAAAGCCTTGAAGGAACGCTAGCCTTTGCAACTTCAGCATTGCTCATCGCCTATCTCGGCGCAACCCTTTCAGGGCTGTACTTCCTCCCGATGCTCGTCGCAGCACTGGCTACGAGTATCTTTGAACTGTTCAACAAACAATTCGGCCTCAATGATAATATCCTGATCCCACTCGGATTCGCCTCCACCGCCACCATCCTGATGTAGAGCATCATGCTGCACCCATTGCCGTTTTGGCTCTTCCTCATCGTCTATCTCGGCTATACCCTGCTGGCCTTCAACACCAGTTTCCTCGGAACGCTGTTTGCCGAACTACAATTCACCAATGCTCGCGACATCGTTTTTGGCACGAGTGTGCTGTGGGTAATCGCAGGCATCATGGCAATAGTACTGCTGCTAGTGATGTGGCCGTACAGCACCAAAATTGTCGCCATTTCCCTATTGTTTGGTAACGCCGCTGCGCTGTATTTCATGGATCAGTACCAGATCGTAATCGGGCGCGAGATGCTGGACAATGTGCTTGCTACCGAATACAAAGAGACACTCGATCTTTTGAGTCCTCGCTTATTTGCCTATCTCTTGCTGTTTGCTGGTCTGCCGAGCCTAGTCATCCTGCGCCTGAAGATCTGCTTCCCGAATTTCTGGCGTGGTCTTGGGTTACGTACTCTGCTCTGCTCGGCTATCCTCAGCATCGGTGTCGGTTTGGCCTACGCACAGTATAAAGATTTTTCGACCTACCTGCGCCTGCGTCGCGACGATCAGAGCCTTTGGATTCCGCGTAATTACCTCTGGGGGCTTTACGAATCCCTCACCTATCAATACCGCGTACAGCGACGTACCGTACCTCTTGGCCAAGAGGTCCAATACGGCAGCAACCAGCCACCGCTTTTGGTAGTAGTGGTGGTAGGTGAGGCCGCGCGTGCAGCAAATTTTAGCCTCTACGGCTATGCACGTGACACAAACCCGAAACTGCGCCAACAACCTGATTTGCTGACCCTGCCCGCAACCCAAAGTTGCGGCACATCGACCGCAATATCCTTACCCTGCATGTTTAGTCCCCTTGATCGAAGGGCGTACAACAATCGCACCGAGAATAGTGAACTGCTGCCAAGTCTTTTAGCGCGACTCGGCATCATGGTGGATTATGTCAGCAACAACTTTGGCGGTTGCAAAAACGTTTGCTCCGGTGTGGCGACGGAATACACCAAAAATGCCAACGATGCTGCCTATTGCAACGCTTCGGAATGCCACGATGGAATCTTGCTAGATCGCCTACGAAAACGCCTATTGCCCAAGGCCAAACGGGATCAACTGATTATCCTGCACCAGAACGGCAGCCACGGCCCGCGCTATGACAAACGTTACCCCCAAGAATTCGCACGCTTTCTCCCAGTATG
This sequence comes from Alphaproteobacteria bacterium, assembly GCA_013216065.1. Taxonomy (GTDB): domain Bacteria; phylum Pseudomonadota; class Alphaproteobacteria; order JABSOH01; family JABSOH01; genus JABSOH01. The sequence goes on along the minus strand of JABSOH010000110.1, from coordinate 826 downwards.
TTCTTCGGCAGACATCCGTGCGTGCAGCACGCAAGAGTTCATCAATGGCTACGACAACACCATTCTGTATACCGATCACGTGCTAGCGAAAACCATCACGATGCTCGAAGCGCTGAAACGTGCCAGCATCATGATCTACATCTCGGATCACGGCGAATCACTCGGCGAGGGTGGTCTCTATCTGCACGGCCTGCCCTATCGACTCGCTCCGGCAGTGCAGACCGAAGTGCCTTTTCTGATGTGGACTTCGCCAGAGTATCGCACGGCCCACCCATTTGATTCCCAATGTATCGTCAACACCACCGAATACCGCCACGCACACCTTTTTCACACCCTCGCCGGGTTGTTTGGGGTCTTGATGCGCGAATATCAGCCCCAATGGAACATTTTTAAAAACTGTCGCCAATAAGCAGAGTCATGTAGCCAAAATACGCCACGAGCCCCTGTCCTCAACACGGTTAATACATCCAGTTCCAGATCCGCGAGAACCATACCCCATCACGGCCAAGGCCAGCGTCAAAGCCGCCATGACGACCTTATCGATTGTTAAATTTGATATATTGAAGATTCTTTTCAAGAAATTGGACACCTCCATTAACCTGGATTGATAGTTCCATTTATGATTCATTGCGGATGTATTGATGTATAGCTAAACGCCTCAAGAATGATTCCATCAATGTTGTTTTTTGAACACTTCCTCCACGGGGCAATTTGTTTTTCTGCACAAGGATTTTGCCTGCGCCCATTTTTGTTCGCTGGGCGGGTGAAGATGAAGGCAGAAATTTGAGGATATGATTTGCATCGTTGATTGTCCGGTTTATCTCGT